>NZ_JBXASU010000018.1:0-103051 GCF_058809705.1 Cupriavidus sp. MPR-AND1C
ATCGGGGAACCGGCGCGCCGCTTCAGGCCGGCTGCGCCGCCAGCACGCGCTGGCCGGCGCCCGCGCCCTTGGCGCGCTGGCTGTAGTGCATCCACACCAGGCTCACGCAGACCGTGCCGTACAGCAGCATGAAACAGCTGCTGCGCACGCCGGTCAGGTCCGCCAGCAGGCCGAACAGCACCGGCAGGATGAAGCCGCCCAGGCCGCCGGCCAGCCCCACCACGCCGGAGACGGCGCCGAGGTTGTGGCCGAAATCGTTGGCGATGAACTTGAACACCGAGGCCTTGCCCACCGCCATGGCAACGCCGACGACAAACAGCAGCGCGGTAAACGGCAGCGCCGACAGGCCGATATGGAAGGCTTGCGGGCCGCGCGCGGTGTGGATGATGAAATCGGTCTGCGGATAGCTGAGCAGGAAGAACGCCACCCAACACACCCACATCACCCACCAGGTGGTGCGGTGCGCGCCGTAGCGGTCGGAGATCCAGCCGCCGATGGCGCGCAGCACGCCGCCCGGCAGCGAGAAGCAGGCCGCCAGCAGGGCGGCGATCTTGATGTCGAAGCCATACTCGCCGATGTAGTACTTGGTCATCCACAGCGACAGGCCGACATAGCCGCCGAACACCACCGAGTAATACTGCGAGTAGCGCCACACGCGTGGGTCGCGCAGCATGGCGAGCTGGGCGCGCAGGCTGGCCGAGGACGTGGCGCGGTGAGCGGGATCGCTGGACGAGCACACCCAGAACAGCACGGCCGTGACCAGCATGGCGATCGCATAGACGCGTGGCACCACGGTCCAGCTGCCGCCGGCGGCCACGATCAGCGCCGGCGCCACGAATTTGGTCAAGGCCGAACCGGAGTTGCCCGCGCCGAAGATGCCCATGGCCAGGCCCTGGCGGGAGCGCGGAAACCAGCGCGCCACGTAGGGCGTGCCCACGGAAAACGAGCCGCCCGCCAGGCCTACGAACAAGCCCAGGATCAGCAACTGCGGGAGCGTGGTGGCATGCGAGATCATCCAGATCGGAATGACAGTGACCAGCATCAGCGCAAAGAAGACGATGCGCCCGCCGTAGCGGTCGGTCCAGATGCCCAACGGCAGGCGGACCAGCGCGCCGCTGAGCACGGGCGTGGCGGCCAGCAGGCCGAACTGGGTTTCAGACAGGCCCAGCTGCTGCTTGATGGGAATGCCCAGCACCGCAAACATCATCCATATGGCGAAGCAGATGGTGAAGGCGAAGGTGCTGGATGCCAGCACCGCGTAGGCGCGCGGTGGCACCGGCTCATGCGTGAGGGGTTGAGTGGCCATGGCCATGCTCCTGTGTCAACAATGACGATCGGCTCCCAGCGTAGAGAGCGCGACCGCAATTGACCATTCGCCGGCAGCACATCCGCAGGTGCCGGTGGAGCTAGTTCTAATGGGGAGGGGTGTGCCCGCCTGGGGCAGGCCTGGCGCCGCGCAAGCGGGCGCCAGGCTGATCGACGAGATACGCTCAGTCCGCCATGCGGTGCGGCATGTCGTGGTGCTTGTTGTCGTGCTTGTCGTCGTGCTTGATGCCGAGCCGGCGGGCAAGCTTGTGCAGGTTGCTCGCGTCCACGCCCAGCTGGCGGGCCGCCTGCGCCCAGTTGCCACCCCGCGCGGCCAGTGCCTGCTCGATGCAATGCCGCTGGCATTGGTCCATCGCCTCGCGCAGGGTGGCTGCCGTTGGCGCGAACGCACCCGGCTCGGCGCTTGGGGGCGGGGCTGCGGCACCGGGCGGCGCCGGCTCCAGCCCGTCGAGATCCAGGAGTTCCGCCTCCAGGGTGACGATGTCGTTGCGGTTCGCGCCGCGGCTGACGGTCTTGAGCGCCGCCCGGCTGATGACATGCTCCAGCTCGCGCACATTGCCCGGCCAGGGGTAGCGGCGCAGCGCGGCCTCGGCCGCGACGGACAGGCGCAGGCTGCGCAGGCCGAGCCGGGCGCGATTGAGTTCCAGCATCCGGCCTGCCAGCAGCAGCACGTCGTTGCCGCGCTCGCGCAGCGGCGGAATCGGGATCGGATAGACCGAGAGCCGGTGATACAGGTCGGCGCGGAACGAGCCGTCGCGCACGTGATCGCGCAGGCTGCGGTTGGTGGCGGCGATGATGCGCACGTCGACGCGGCGCGGCCGGTCGGAACCCAGGCGCTGGATTTCGCCGTTCTGCAAGGTGCGCAGCAGCTTGGCCTGGATCGAGAGCGGCAGCTCGCCCACCTCGTCAAGGAACAGCGTGCCGCCGTCGGCCGCTTCGAAGCGGCCCGGCCTTTCGCCCACCGCGCCCGAGAACGCGCCCTTGGCGTGCCCGAACAGCTCGCTCTCGGCCAGCGATTCCGGCAAGGCGGCGCAATTGACATGGAT
Source organism: Cupriavidus sp. MPR-AND1C (assembly GCF_058809705.1). Lineage (NCBI taxonomy): Bacteria > Pseudomonadati > Pseudomonadota > Betaproteobacteria > Burkholderiales > Burkholderiaceae > Cupriavidus > Cupriavidus sp. MPR-AND1C. Next base: position 2,373 of record NZ_JBXASU010000018.1, read on the forward strand.
CAGCGGTTGCGCGCGCCGGCGCGAGAGCCGGTGCAGCCGGTGCGCGAACAGTTCCTTGCCCACGCCGGTTTCGCCCAGCAGCAGCACCGGGAGCTCCGAGTCGGCCACCACCGTGAGCTCATGCAGCAAGCGGCTGATCGCCTCGCTCTGGCCGATGATCTCGCCATCGTCCCGCGCCGTGTCGCCCAGCGGGGCTTCGCCGCGCGTGAGCCGCAGCGCGCGGATCTCGGCTTCCAGCCGTGTCGTGCGGATCGCCGCCTCGACAACTACCGTCAACTGCCGCAAATCGGCCTGCGCTTCGTCGCCGAAGGTGCCGACCGTCAACGCGTCGAGCGTCAGCACGCCCCACGGCTGGCCTTCCACATGCAGGCTCGTTCCCATGCAGTCGTGCACCGGGAGGGGTTCGCCCACGTGCTCGTTGATCAGCCCGTCGTAGGGGTCGGGCAGCACGCTGTCGTGGTGGAAGCAGGTCACGCCGCGCCTGGCCAGGATGGCGGCCAGCCGTGGATGCAGGCCCACCGCGAAACGCCGCCCGAGCGCATCGCGCACCAGCCCGTCGATCGCCACCGGCCGCAGCTGATCCTCTTCCAGCTGCAGGAGCGCCACGGCGCCGCAGCGGAAGTGGGCCCGCAGGCTGCTGACCAGCCGCTGCAGCCGTACTGCCTGCGGAAGGTCGGCAACGAGGTCCGTCAGCAAGAGATTTTCCATCATGGTCAATTAAACCCTATTGGGTATTTTTTACCATTGTTGAATAAGGGTAAATAATACCCTTAAAAAACTAAACCATTGATTCTTTGCGCTAATTTTTCGGGCATGGGTTTCGCTATGTGAATGATGCACACCTTACACAGGAGAACATCATGAGCATGACTGAACAATCGCTGGGCCAGCTTGCCCGCAAGATCCCCGGCGCCACCCGCGTGTTTCACGACTACCAGCTGGATTTCTGCTGCGGCGGCAAGCAGACCCTGGGCGAGGCCGCGCAAGCCGCGGGCCTGGATGCGCAGGCCATCGAGGCAAGCCTGCTGTCGCTGCAAGCCCAGGCGCAACGTGACGGCCGCGACTGGGGCAGCGCGTGCGCGGCCGACCTGATCGCCCACATCCTCGCGCGCTACCACGAGGTGCATCGGCAGCAACTGCCCGAGCTGATCCGCCTGGCGCGCCGGGTGGAGCAAGTGCATGGCGACCGCGAGGATTGCCCGCTCGGCCTGGCGGATCACCTCTGCGTCATGCAGCAGGAGCTGGAGAGCCATATGCAGAAGGAAGAGCAGATCCTGTTCCCGCTGCTCGCGCGCGAACTCGGCGCCATGGCGGGTGGCCCCATCACGGTCATGCGCATGGAGCACGACGAGCACGGGCAGGCCCTGCAACGTCTCAATGCGCTGACCAACGACATCACCTTGCCCCGCGCCGCGTGCAACACCTGGCGCGCGCTGTACCTGGGGCTGCGCACCCTGCGCGAAGACCTGATGGAACACATCCATCTCGAGAACAACATCCTGTTCGACAACGCTGAGCAAGCCGCCCCGGCCCACGCCTGATCCCGCCGCGACAGGCACACGCATCACAGCGAGACCCATCATGGGACAATATAAAAAACTCTGGTTCACCCTGATCGCCGTCGTGGCGGTCACTTTTTCGCTGCTTGGCTACTACGGCACCGAGGTCTACCGCAAGGCGCCGCCGATTCCGCAGCAAGTCGTTAGTGCCGACGGCAACGCCTTGTTCAGCAAGGACGATATCCTCGACGGCCAGACCGCATGGCAATCCGTCGGCGGCATGCAGCTCGGCTCCATCTGGGGCCACGGCGCCTACCAGGCGCCGGACTGGACTGCCGACTGGCTGCACCGCGAGCTCACCGCCTGGCTCGACCTGGCCGCGCGCGATACCTACGGCCGCACCTATGCCGCGCTCGACGGGCCAACCCAGGCCGCGCTGCGCGAGCAGCTCCGCGCCGAGTACCGTGGCAACCGCGCCGACCAGGACAGCGGCGTGCTCACCGTCTCCAGGCGCCGAGCGCAGGCCATTGCCGCCACCGCCGCCTACTACGAACGGCTGTTCTCCGACGCACCGGCGCTGCGCAAGAGCCGCGAAAGCTTCGCCATGAAGGAGAACACGTTGCCCAGCGCCGAACGCCGCGTGAAGCTGACGCACTTCTTCTTCTGGACCGCATGGGCCGCCGCCACCGAACGCCCCGGCCTCACTGCCACCTACACCAATAACTGGCCGCACGAGCCGCTGATCGGCAACCAGCCCACCAGCGAGAACATCATCTGGTCCATCGCCAGCGTGGTAGTGCTGCTTGCGGGTGTTGGCTTCCTGGTATGGGCCTGGTCATTCCTGCGCGGACACGAAGAGGCACCGCCCGCCGTGGCCGCGCGCGACCCGCTTACGGCGTTCGCGCTCACGCCGTCGCAACGCGCCCTGGGCAAGTACCTGTTCCTGGTGGTGGCGCTGTTTGTGTTCCAGGTGCTGATCGGCGGCCTGACGGCTCACTACACGGTGGAAGGGCAGCGTTTCTACGGCATTGAGCTGTCGAAGTGGTTCCCATACACGCTGCTGCGCACCTGGCACATCCAGAGCGCGCTGTTCTGGATCGCTACCGGCTTTCTGGCTGCCGGCCTGTTCCTGGCACCGCTCATCAACGGCGCAAAGGACCCGAAGTACCAGAAGCTTGGCGTGGACGTGCTGTTCTGGGCCTTGGTGGTGGTCGTGGTGGGATCGTTCACAGGCAACTACCTGGCGATCGCGCAGCTTATGCCCGAGAACCTTAACTTCTGGCTGGGGCATCAGGGCTACGAGTACGTCGACCTGGGCCGCCTGTGGCAGATCGGCAAGTTCGCCGGCATCCTGTTCTGGCTGGTGTTGATGCTGCGCGCCATCGCGCCGGCACTGCGCACGCCGGGCGGCGACAAGAACCTGCTGGCCTTGCTGACATCCTCGGTGGTGGCTATCGGCCTGTTCTACGGGGCCGGCCTGTTTTACGGCGAGCGCACCAACCTGTCGGTGATGGAATACTGGCGCTGGTGGGTCGTGCACCTGTGGGTCGAGGGCTTCTTTGAAGTGTTCGCCACCACGGCGCTGGCCTTTATCTTCTCCACCCTCGGCCTGGTGTCGCGGCCGATGGCCACGGCGGCCAGCCTGGCGTCGGCGTCGCTGTTCATGCTGGGCGGCCTGCCTGGCACGTTCCACCATCTCTACTTTGCCGGCACCACGACGCCGGTGATGGCGGTGGGCGCCAGCTTCAGCGCGCTCGAAGTGGTGCCGCTGATCGTGCTGGGCCATGAAGCCTGGGAAAACTGGCGCCTGAAGGACCGGGCACCGTGGATGGCCAACCTGAAGTGGCCGCTGATGTGCTTCGTCGCCGTGGCGTTCTGGAACATGCTGGGCGCCGGTGTATTCGGCTTCATGATCAACCCGCCGATTTCGCTGTACTACGTGCAGGGCCTGAATACCACGGCGGTGCATGCCCACGCGGCGCTGTTCGGGGTCTATGGCTTCCTGGCGCTGGGCTTCACGCTGCTGGTGCTGCGCTATGTGCGGCCCGGCTACGTACTGAACCAGGGCTTGGCGAAGACAGCGTTCTGGGGCCTCAACGCCGGCCTGGTACTCATGATCGGCACCAGCCTGCTGCCCATCGGCATCATCCAGTTCCACGCCAGCGTCAGCCAGGGGCTGTGGTATGCGCGCAGCGAGGCCTTCATGCAGCAGCCCATCCTGCAGACGCTGCGCTGGGTGCGCACCTTCGGCGACGTGGTGTTTATCGTCGGCGCGCTCTCGATGGCGCTGCAAGTGGTACTGGGCCTCGCCGCCAAGGCACCGGCGCAGACCGCGCCGGAAGGGCGCCTGAGCGCGGCGCAACGGTAAGCGCGGGGCGGATGGCCGCGGCGATCCGCCCCGCGCCGATACCAGCGAGAACAGGTCGGCATGCCATACGCTTGCTTTCCGTCAATCTAGATATAGTGTTTGACCGGTACTCTATCCCCACATTTAGTGTGAATGTTATCGGGGGAATAGATGGAGCACTGTACCGAAGCCGTTGTTGCCTGCCTGCCCGGGGAGGTCAGCCAGCACGCAGGGCCGCGCCAGGACCGCACGGCCCTGATCGACGTGCAAGCCGCGATCAACGAATACCTGAGCAAGGCGGACTGGCGCGTCAATGCCAACGCCAACCAGGGCTATTCGCTGGGCGGGCTGATACTGAATGTGGCGGGCAAGGTCACCGCCAATTACTGGCTGTCCCATGTCTACGCGCCGGAAATCGGCCACGCCCACCGCAGCGGCGACATCCATATCCACGATCTCGACATGCTCAGCGGCTACTGTGCCGGCTGGTCGCTGCGCACACTGCTGCATGAGGGCTTCAATGGCGTGCCGGGCAAGGTGGAAGCCGGGCCGCCCAAGCGCATGTCCTCTGCCGTGGGGCAGATCGTCAATTTTCTCGGCACGCTGCAGAACGAATGGGCCGGCGCGCAAGCGTTCTCGTCGTTCGACACCTATATGGCGCCATTCGTGCGCAAGGACGCCATGTCCTATGGCCAGGTGCGCCAGTGCATCCAGGAGCTGATCTACAACCTGAACGTGCCGTCGCGCTGGGGCACGCAAACGCCCTTTACCAACCTGACTTTCGACTGGACCTGCCCCGAAGACCTGCGCGAACAGGTGCCGGTCATCGGCGGCCAGGAAATGCCGTTCGCCTATGGCGACCTGCAGGAAGAGATGGACCTGATCAACCGCGCCTATATCGAGGTGATGACGGCAGGCGATGCCAAGGGCAGGGTGTTCACCTTTCCCATTCCGACCTACAACATCACGCGCGATTTTCCGTGGGAATCGGAGAATGCCACGCGGCTGTTCGAGATGACGGCCAGGTACGGGCTGCCGTACTTCCAGAATTTCATCAACTCGGAGCTGGAGCCAAATATGGTGCGCTCCATGTGCTGCCGGCTCCAGCTCGACCTGCGCGAGCTGCTCAAGCGCGGCAACGGCCTGTTCGGCAGTGCCGAGCAGACCGGCAGCGTGGGCGTGGTCACGATCAATTGCGCGCGCCTGGGCTACCTGCATGCCGGCGATGAAGCGGCGCTGCTGCGTGCGCTCGACCGCCTGCTGGATCTGGGCAAGCAGAGCCTGGAGAACAAGCGCACGCTGATCCAGCACCTGATGGACCAGGGCCTGTTCCCCTACACGAAGCGCTACCTGGGCACCTTGCGCAATCATTTCTCGACGCTGGGCGTGAACGGCATCAACGAGATGATCCGCAACTTCACCGCTGACCGGCACGACATCACGTCGGAGTGGGGCCATGCCTTCGCGCTGCGCTTGCTGGAACATGTGCGCGAGCGCATTGTGGCCTTCCAGCAGGAAACCGGCCATCTTTACAACCTCGAAGCGACCCCCGCCGAAGGGGCAACGTACCGCTTCGCACGGGAAGACCGCAAGCGCTGGCCGGAGATCCGCCAGGCCGGCACGGCCGCACAGCCCTACTACACAAATTCCTCGCAGTTGCCGGTCGGCTGGACCGACGACCCCTTCGAGGCGCTGGCGCGGCAGCAGGCCTTGCAGTCCAGGTACACCGGCGGCACGGTGCTGCATCTGTACATGGGCGAGCGCCTGTCCAGCGGCGAGGCCTGCCGCGAACTGGTGCGGCGCGCGCTGACGCGCTTTCGCCTGCCGTACATCACGGTGACGCCGACGTTCTCGATCTGCCCCACGCACGGCTACCTCGCCGGCGAGCATCCGTTCTGCCCGCGGTGCGACGAAGAGATCCTCGCGCGCAAGCGGGACCCGATCGCCGCCTGACCAGGATCCGCTGTTCTTTTCATGCCCCGGTTTTTTCAACCCACTCTCAAGACGGAGTAAATCTGATGACTCACCAAGCTCAATCCTCGCCATCCACGCAATTCCAACCTTGCAGCGCCGCGCTGCGCGACGAGGAGCGCCAACCCTGCGAGGTCTGGACCCGCGTGATGGGCTATCACCGCCCGGTCTCCAGCTTCAACACCGGCAAGCAGGGCGAGCACCGCGAGCGGCGCTTCTTCTCGCAACCCCATGCCATCGACGCCTGACGTATGCGCGGCGGCGGCCCGGCGCCGGCGCGACGCGGCCACGTTGCGTATCGGCGGCATGACAGCGCTGACCACGATCGACTTCCCCGGCCGCCTGGCCGCCGTCCTGTTCTGCCAGGGCTGTCCGTGGCGGTGCGGCTATTGCCACAACCAGGACTTGCTGGATGCTGGCGTGCCGCCCGCCATTGCCTGGGCGGATGTGCAGGCCTTCTTGCAGGCGCGGCGGGGCCTGCTCGACGGCGTGGTGTTTTCCGGGGGCGAGCCAACCCTGCAGGCGGGACTGCCCGGTGCCATCGAGGCCGTGCGGGCCGGGGGGTTCGAGGTTGCGCTGCATACCGCCGGCATGTACCCCGATCGCCTGGCCGCCATCCTGCCCCGGCTGGACTGGATCGGCCTCGATCTCAAGGCACCCCTGCATCGGTATGAGGCCATTACACGGGTGCCGGGCAGCGGGGAGAGGGCTTGGGAATCGCTGCGCCGGTGGCTTGCCAGCGGCGTGGCGGGCGAATGCCGCACCACCTGGCACGCCGGCCTGTTCGATATCGCCGAGCTGCATGCGCTGGCGCAACGGATCGCCGCGCTTGGCGTGACGCACTGGGCGTTGCAGGCGTGCCGCGGCGGCGGCGCGAGCGCCTCGCTTGGCCGCTACGATATCGCCAGGCTGGCATCGCACTTCAGCAGTTTCACGCTGCGCACGGCGTGACGGACGCGTCGGCATTGCGCTATGTCAATCGATTGGCGGGTAGGGGCCACGCAGCCAGCGTGGTCCGTACTACGATGGGATGACGCGTGACAGGAAACCAACAGTAATGCGCAAGGAGGCAAGCATGCTCACCAGACAAACTTCGAACGGGACGGGCAGGTTCGACTACCAGGGGCCGGAGGAGTGGCGCATACCGATCAGGGATGCCCTGCGCCGCGTGGTGGATCCGGAACTGGCGCTAAGCATCCTTGACGTTGGCCTGATCTACGCCATCACCGTATCGGACGGATCCGTGCATGTCTCGATGACCATGACTTCCGCCGCATGTCCGGTGGCCGACATGATCCTGGACGACGTGCAGCTCGAACTGGAAGGCGTGATGCCCCTGGGGTACCTGATCGATGTGGAATTAGGCTGGGAGCCCGCATGGACGCCGGAGCGCATGAGCGCCAGCGCGAAGCACGCCATGGGATGGTGAGCGTGGCCGCGCGCCGCGCGCAAGGACGCCAGCGCAAGACCTGGCCCCGGCTGGCCGTGCTGCTGCTGGCCGTATGCGCATTGCTCGCGGGCATGCTCGGTGGATGGATGCGCGCGGGCGTGATGCTGCCATGGGCCGGCGATTACCACGTGGCGTGGCGCGCGCTGCAATTCCACGGTGCCTTGATGACCGGCGGCTTCTTCGGCACGGTCATCGGCATCGAGCGTGCGGTGGCGCTCGGCCGTCCCGTGGCCTTTGCGGCGCCAGTCGCATCGGGGCTGGGCGCTTTGCTGATGGTGGCGGGATTGCCTGCCGCCGGCGCTTGGGCCATGGCGGCCGGCGCGCTGGTGTTCGTGGGCGTCAGCGTGGAAGTCCTGCGGCGCCAGCCGGCCGCCCATACCGCCTTGCTGCTGGTCGCCGCGTTGGCCTGGCTGGCGGGCAACGCGGGGGTGGCGTCAGGCCGCTGGCTGGCCTCGGTCAACGCCTGGTACTTCATTTTCCTGGTTGTCACGGTCGCTGCCGAGCGGCTTGAAATGACGCGCCTGATGCGCCGCCGGCCCGGCGCGCAAGCGGCTTTGCTTGCCATCCTGGCGGTGCTGGTGCTGGGTGCCGCCGGCTCGGCGCTGGAAGGCAGCGCGGGCAGGATCGGCGGCGTCATCTATGGCGCAGCGCTGGCGTTGCTTGCCGCCTGGCTGGCACGGTTCGACATTGCGCGCCGCACGGTGCGCAGCCACGGACTGAGCCGCTACATGGCGGTCTGCCTGCTTCTGGGCTACGGCTGGCTGTTGGTGGCGGGCGTGGCGTGGGCGGCAACCGCGGCAGGGCTGCCATGGCGCGACGCCGCGCTGCATGCGCTGGGACTGGGCTTTATCGTCAGCATGGTGATGGCGCATGCGCCTGTCATCCTGCCGGCGATCACGCGTATCAAGCTGCAGTTCGGCAATGGCTTCTATGTGCCGCTTGCCTTGCTGCACCTGTCCCTGGCCGCGCGACTGAGCTTCGGCCACGCGCTGCCTGCAATCAGGGCGGCGGCGGCGGCGGGCAACGTTGCCGCCATCCTGCTCTTCATCGCTGTCGCCGCCGCCGCGGCGCAGGCATGGCGATCCCGCGAGGCGCCACGGCCCCGGCAGTCCTGAATCTTCCACCGGAGAACGAGGGCCGCTGCGGCTGGCCTCAGTTTCTGACCGGATCCACGGCTACGCCGGCATGCGGCGCAGCCGGGAATGCCCGCGCCAGCAGGTCGGCGAGCGTATAGCCTTCAAGATGTTGCAGGAAACGTCGGCGAGCGCCATCCATGACGCAGCACAGATGCTCGTCGCTCGCGAACTTGCGGGCGCTGCCGTCGGCGAGGCCGGCAACCAGATCGAAATCGGGCTCCACGCTGCGAACCACGTCGCCGAGATTGATGCTTCCCGGCCCGGACGACAACTGCATGCCGCCGCCTCTGCCGCGCATGGTTGCGATCCATCCCTGGCGGCTGAGCTTGTGCGTCACTTTGACGATGTGTGCTCTGGAGATACCGTAGGCCTGCGCGATCTCGCTATTGGTGCACATCCGTTCAGGATGCCGCGCCACGTAGATCAGCAGCCGTAGCGCGTAGTCGGTCATGGTGGTAAGGCGCATCGTATCGACCTCTCAGCCTGTCGGGCTGTTGGTTCCTGGCTCTTGGTTCTTGCCTGTTGGTTCGTGGATCTTGGCCTCGGTCAGAACGGCAGGCAGGAAGCTCGGGGCATCAAGCCTCCGCTTGCGGCGGGAGACATCACGAAATTTAAGATTCATGGTGAATGTATCTTATGAGGCGCGACGCCGCCGTGCTTTGTCGCAATGCATTGACCAAAGACAAGCCGAGTCGAGCGCAGGCGATGCCGAACGGGGAAAAAAGAAGCCTGCCCATAGTTCGTACGGACAGGCTTCAGGCCAGCAACATCAAGGCCACCGGGCGCGCCCCCGCAACTCAGTGGCCTCATTGGCATCTTGCCTCAGGACTGCCTGGGCCGGCTTGTCCGCGGGCAAGCCAATTGCGGAAAAAGCGAATCGGGAGAGCGAAGACGGCCTGAATGCGGCGCAGGACGGCGTGGTTGGGCGTGGTTAGCCGCCGCTGCAGCCGCAGCCCGTGCCGTTTGCGCTACCGCATCCCTGTGTGGCGGCCGCGGGATGTACGGTGAAGTCGATCACCACGGCATCGCCCGCGCGCTCAACGTAGGCAATCTGGCGTTGATCTTGATAGCGCCGGCGCAGTTGCTCGATCAGGGGAAGGGGGTCGTGATCGTTGACGAACCGCATCGACTCGCCTTCGCCCAGCGCTTCCAGCGCGCCAAAAATCGCGGCATGGCGAAAGCGCCTGGCGATGCCGCGCGCGTTGAATAGAAAGGCAGGGTTGGTTTGGATGGTAGCGTAAGTGGGCGAGGTTTTAGCGCTTCTAGCTGCTGTCGCGGCTGTACGGTGTTGGCCGTTTTGGAACGTGTGAGATGTCACTTTTCTTTACTCGTAAAGAAAAGTAACCAAAAGAAAGCGATCCTTGCAGGAGGCTGGCGTGTCGGGGTTGCGTAGCCCGGTGGTTTCGTCGTCAGGCCCCGGGTTTTAAAGGACTCGTGCCGTTACCGGTTTGAATGGCCACGATCCTGTGAATGACGCTGGTTTCGTGGTGGGGCTGCTCGGTAGCGGCATCCCTGCTCATTCACACATCTGCCGGTACCGGTCCGAATCGCCACGATATATCGCGCCATGATGGTTTCGTGGTGGGGTGGGCGCGGTGGTGAATCCCTCAGAACTGTTCCGGCGGTGCCACCGCGCCCACGACGAAAATGGAACGCCGTACTAGCGAGGCTTTGGCCCGCCGCGATTGACGCCGGTCAAGCCATTTCCGGTTGGGGTTGCATGCCGCGAGGGCGCGCTTACCGTCCGGCAAACCGGCGCTCAAGCGCCTGGATATCGTGAATCACGACTTCAGGGCCGGCCACGGTGATCAAGGCGGCTTCGCTGAGCCGCTGCAGGGTGCGAGACAGCGTTGCCGGCGACAACCCCAGCTTGGAGGCAATCAGGTTCTTGTTGACGGTAAAGCGCGTGAGGTTGCCCTCGCGAGGCCCGTTCAGCAGGTAGCCGATCACTCGCTGTTGCGAGTTGTGCAGGTTCACTGTCTCGATATCCTGCACCAGGGTATGCAGACGCATCGACAGGCCCGCAAGCATGCGGCGCGCAAACGACGGATCGCGATCGATGGCGGCGAATATCTCCTTTTTGTCGAGCAGGATCAGCAGCGTGTCATCGAGCGCCTGGGCGTCTACCAGGTAGGGGCGGTCAAGGAACATGACGGCCTCCCCAAATGCCTCGCCGGGGCCGAAGAACTCGACGATTTTCTCGGGATTGCCGTGCACCGAGGGCAGCGCCAGCTTGATCTGGCCAACGGCAACAACGTACAAGCCCGCAGCCGCGTCGCCGCGCCGGAAGAGATGGCTGTGCTTGCATACCCTGACCTCATGGCAGGAGCCCGCCAGTTCGGCCAGTTGTTCTGCGTCGAGGTTCCTGAAGAGCGGCAGGCTTCCCAGTAGTCCCTCCAGGTTTAGTTTGTGGCGCATGGATTGCCTCAGTGGCGGTGGTTGCATCGGTCAGGCTGTCGCAGCCTGCCTCCAGGGCATGCCGGCCTTGCGGACCGGCCGATGGTGGCGTATCCGGAGCGCGGCGACAGCCACGTAGCGCATAGGATTCCACGCCCGGGGCAACCGGGCCTTGTGGCAGATCAAGTCTGCCGTCCTGGCCGGCGAGCTTTGACGGTCAGGGCCCCTGGCGTGCGCCTCTGCGTTGCGCCATGCGCTGGCCAATCCCGGCGAGGCGATCGTGCGGCAGGCGGACGGCCGCGGGATAGACCTCGCGCTCCTCCCGCAATGCATGTTCGGGATAGAGGGTGGAGAACGCCTCGAGCTTAGGCGGAGCAGGGTCACTTGTCCCCAACGACATCGCCTCCAGCCAGGGGTGCACGCAACACCACAACTCGCCCAGGTATTCATGCTCGGCATCCAGCTCGTCAATACTCGCGCTCAGGCCTGCGTCATCCAGCTCGCGCAGTGCCGGGAACAGGTCTTCCTCCTCGTCCGCATGGTGCAGCGGCGCGGCGAGCTGGAAGTATCTCAACACACTGGCGGCCGCGGCGCGTGCCTCTTCATCTGCGCCGTGCCGCGCCGCATGCTGCTCAAGTCTGGAACACAAGCCGGCGAAATGCCGCACTTTGTCGTGGCATGCCAGCAGCAATTCAATCGGTGAATCGAAGCCAGGAAGACTGGCCGCGGTAGAGAACATTGTCGCGCTCCGGTTGGGCCAGGCAATCTTCAATCGCCTGCTGCCGACTTTCAAGTATCGCCTGACGCAGAGCACGCACTGTTGAGATAGCGCAAAAACGTGCGCCGCCGGTTCATGGGTGGCTTCTCCAGTTGTACAACCCTTTGCCGCGATCAATGACGACGCGCGCATTTGGCGTCTAGTGTGTCTACGCCAGGACGAACGTGAGTTCGAGATGAATGCTGCAACCCTGCTGCCCTGCATGCGGAGATTGACAAGATGCCGACCCGACTTTCCCCTTCCGAAATCCACAAGGACGCCGGTGCGCCACCTCGCCTGCGCCGGCAGCGCCTTGTCGCATGGCAGCCAGCATGAGGGCTGCGCACCTGACATACGAGAACGCACCCCGGCCATCCGTAGTCCTTGGCTGCCTGCTGCCGGCGCCATGGCTTGGCGCTACCGCGGGATTGCTGCTGGCGTTCGGTCCCTCCGACGGCCTGCCGTTGCGCTTCTCCCCGACGGTGCTGGCGGTAGTCCATCTCCTTGCGCTGGGGATGCTGGTTCCCGTCATGGTGGGGGCACTGTTCCAGATGATGCCGGTGGTCGCCGGGGTGCGCGTACGCGGGTCCGATGCATTGGCTCGCTTGGTCGCGTTGCTCGGCGGGGCCACGGCGCTCGGGCTGGCCGGAGGCTTCCTTGCCGGCCGGCCACTCGGTTTTCGCGTGGCAATGGTCCTTGGGGCGCCTTTCCTGGGACTGGTCGGCCTGGCATTGCTGCGGGCGGGCGCACGCATAGTTGCCGTGGATGCAACCACGCGAACACTGGCAGGCATAGGCGCCGCGCTGATTGCAACGGCTGCGACCGGCGCGGCGCTAGCCGGCGTACTGGGCGGGCGGTGGCAACTGGCGCCGGGCCCATTGCTGCGACTGCATGTCGCCTGGGGGCTGGTGGGCTGGATTGCCACGCTCGTTACCGGCGTCGCGACCACGGTGGTGCCCATGTTCTGGCAGACCGGGCGCCTGCCTGCCGCGCTGGAGCGCTTCCTGCCTTGGGGAATCTGGTTGTTGCTGCTGGCCTATAGCGGCGCCGTGATCGACGCGCCGCAATTTTCCGGTGCTGGCGCAGCGCCGCTTCTATTGTTGTTGGGGGCCCTCGCGGCGTATGGACTGGGTGGCGTACTGCGTGCGCGACGCCGCCATGATCCGTGCTGGCGGCTGTGGGCCGCCGCCTGCGTGAGCGCCATCGGCGCGGTGGCATTGTCGCTCGCGGCCATCGCCCTGCCTGTCTCCATCGCGATACCCTGGTGGATCGGCATCGCCGTGCTGGTCGGATGCGGGGTATTGCCGGTAACCGCGATGATCGGCAAGATCGTGCCTTTCCTGATCTGGATGCATTTGCGCCGCCGGTTGCCATTGCCAGCCCGGATTCCTGCCATGCAGACGATGATTTCGCCAGGCCAGCAGCGCTGGCAAGCCAACTTGCTGTTGCTGGCCTATGTCCTGCTGCTGGCGCTGCCGCTGGCGCCGCGATGGTTGGCTTTGCCTGGTGGCGTGCTGTTTGCGGCGGCCAACGTCTGGCTCGGCCTGCAACTGTTGCGCGCCGTTCGCTGCCTGCACCGCACCATGGCCCGCGGCGGGCTGCCGCCTCGGCATGCCGGTCGAAGGGAAACCGGACATTCCGATCCTGGCAGGGAAAAGCGTAGCCGGAAGGCATTTCCATGAACGCTCGCCAGGATCGAAAAAAATCGGGAAAAATACGCCTCTTTATTGCAGATCTTCGGAATTGGCAAGCACCAGGTTTGCGATGAATCAAACATCGCTACGCGGTCTTGGATATATTCAGTTCCATTGGGGGGACGCATATCCGTTGGCGGCGCTCACGTAGATCCGAGTGAAACACCGGCGCGATCAAGTGCCTCTTTGTGCGCACGGATACTGCGTTGCCGACCGATCGCCGGCAGAGACGGTCAATGCCGGTGGCGGCAGGAATCGTGCAACGCAGCATGCAGTGATCGGGTTCCGGCATAGCGGCATGCGGAACGCGCAACCTGGAGTCACGCGATGCACCGTCCGGGCTGGAGTCTGTTGACCAAACTGCTGGCGATCGGTGCCGCGGTACTGTGCCTTGCCCTGACTTCGATCGGCCTCACGCTCTGGGTCACCTGGCAGATCGAAGGCGGAGCGGCAGCCGTCAACGAAGCTGGCCGCATGCGCATGCAGGGCTATCGGCTCGCGCTGGCCATGGAGCGGGGCGCAACCACGGATACGGTGACATCCCAGTTGCACGAGTCTGACCAGGGCCTGGCGCTATTGGCGAGCGGCGATCCTTCGCGCCCACTCTTTGTTCCCTGGAACGCCGAGACCCGTGCGCAGTTCGCCACGGTTCAACAAGGCTGGGCCTCGCTTCGCGCGCACTGGCTATCGGGTGCGCCTGCCCCGGCGGGCGAGCTGGACCGTTTCGCGGCAGCCGTCGACGCGCTGGTATCCGGCATCGAGCTGCAGCTCTCCCGGTGGACGGCACGGTTGCATATGTTCCAGCTCGCCATGGTGGCCCTTGTCATTGCCAGCGCAGTGACGCTCCTCTATGCCGGCTATCTGATCGTCTTTGAGCCCTTGACGCGTCTGCGGCGCGGTTTGCAGCGCATCGAGACCGCGGACCTTGGCGCGCGCGTGGCCGTGACCTCCCAGGACGAGTTTGGCGAACTGGCTGAGGGCTTCAATCACATGGCCGCAAAACTGGAAGCGTTGTATGGCGACCTCGAGCAACGCGTCAATGAAAAGACCGCACGGCTGGAACGCGAGCGCATGCGCCTTGCCGCCTTGTATGAGATGAGCGGGCAAATCGCGCAGGCGGCTACGCTCGACGAGCTTGCAAAAGGATTTGCGCGCAAGGTTCGCGCGATTGCCCATGCCGATGCCGTTGCGATCCGCTGGTCCGATGCCGCCAACCAGCGCTATCTTTTGCTGGCGGGCGACTGCCTGCCGCAGGTGATGTTTGAGCAGGAGCGCTGCCTGCACCCGGGGGCTTGCCATTGCGCTCAGGCCGGCGCCACCGCGCAACTGCGGGTTATCCCCATCCGGGGGATAACAGACGATCCATCGATCCGATGCGCGCGGGCCGGTTACCGGACACTGGTTTGCCTGCCGGTAAAACTTCAGCAGCGGGTGCTTGGCGAAATCGATCTGTTCTTTCTCGAGGAAACCTCGCTGACGGCTGAGGACCGCTCCCTGCTCGAAGCCCTTGCAGCTCACCTTGCCAGCGCGATGGAGGGGCTGCGCGCGGGAGCACTGGAGAAAGAAGCCACGGTGGCTCAGGAGAGGGGCTTGCTGGCACAGGAACTCCACGACTCGATCGCCCAGTCGCTGGCTTTTCTGCGGATCCAGGTGGAGTTGATGAGGACCGCACTTGGCCGCCGTGACGCGCCGGCGCTTGACAAGGTGCTCGCAGAGATCGAGACCGGCGTGCACGAGACCTATAACGACGTGCGCGAACTGCTGGTGCATTTCCGCACGCGTACCAACCACGAAGACATCGAGCCCGCGCTGCGTACCACGCTGCAGAAATTCGAGCACCAGACTGGCTTGCGCACGCATCTGCGCATGGAAGGACATGATGTGCCCCTGATGCCCGACGTGCAGGTTCAGGTACTGCACGTCATTCAGGAGGCGCTGTCCAACATACGCAAGCATGCGCATGCGACACAGGTCTGGATCGACGTGCGCCAGGCTGAGGTGTGGCGTTTCGAGGTGCGTGACGATGGCCTTGGCTTCAACGTTGCGCAACCGCCGGCGTCCGCCCAGTTGCACGTGGGCTTGCGCATCATGCACGAGCGCGCGCAGCGCATCGGCGCCACGGTAACGCTGACCTCGGGCAACGGCCACGGCACGCGGGTGACGCTGACGTTGCCGCCGCGCCGGCCCGCGCTGCGCGAAGCGTCGTCCCGGCCCGCCCGGATGGCCAGCACCGTGCAGAGCCACTGACGAGAGAGGAGAAACCGATGCCCGCCGCTGATCCGGTCCGCCTCCTGGTCGTGGACGACCATACCTTGTTCCGCCGCGGGCTGATCGCCTTGCTGGCGCAGGAACCGGCGCTGCAGGTGGTTGGCGAGGCCGGCGACGCAGGCGAGGCCCAGCATCGCGCCCAGGCCTTGCAGCCGGATGTCATCCTGCTCGACAACCATCTGCCCGGTGTGACGGGGATCGATGCGCTGCCCGGGCTCAGGGAGGCCGCGCCGCGCGCGCGCGTGCTGATGCTGACGGTCAGCGAGGACGAGCACGACCTGAGCGCGGCACTCAAGGCGGGTGCCGCCGGCTATGTGCTCAAGAACATCGAGGGCGCTGCCCTGGTCGCGGCCATCCACCAGATCCGCAAAGGGCAGTCTGCCATCAGTCCCGAGATGACCGGCAAGCTGGTCGCCGCGTTCCATGCCGCGCATGGCAGTCGGGAAGGTGCCTGCGCGCCGCCCGCACCCGCCGATCCGCTTGCCGTGTTGTCGCCGCGCGAACTGGAGATCCTGCACGGCATCGCCAGCGGCTTGAGCAACAAGGCCATCGCGCGCCAGCTGGGCATCGCCGAGACGACGGTGAAAGTCCACGTCCAGCATATCCTGCGCAAGCTCAACCTCAGTTCACGGGTCCAGGCGGCCGTCTTCCTCGCCGGGCGCGGCAGCGCCTGAACCGGATCCGGCATCGTTCTTTCGAACTATGCCCGGGCGTCTGGTTGCTCGAAACCATCCTCCTTCCGGACATGCCGGCCTGCCCGGTCGAGGGATGTTGCGCCTTGCACAGGGCGCCTAGATTGGAACTCAGCAAGAGACCGGGGGAGCGATCGGCACGGCGCTGTCGCAGGAGAGGGCGCTGGGACTCAACGCCCCGGCGTTCGGCCTGCCGGCAGCCATGCTCGTGCTGACCGGCTCGCTGTATTTCACCGAGGTGCGCCGCACCGAGATGATGGGCCCGCACGGGGTGCGTGCCGGCAACGCGGCGCAGTCCTGAGCGCGCCTGGAGACTGAAATGAGCCGAACCGTAGCAGACACACCGAAGCCGTCCGGCGGTGGCCGGGTGCTGACCATCTGGACCCCCGAAGACCGCGCATTCTGGGAGCGCGAGGGCGAGGCGATCGCCAAGCTGAATCTGTGGATATCGGTGCCCGCGCTGTTCCTGGCATTTGCGATCTGGCAATTGTGGAGCGTGGTGGCCGTCAACCTGCCGCAGCTCGGCTTCAGGTACTCGACCAACCAGCTCTTCTGGCTGGCGGCCGCGCCTGCGTTATCGGGCGCGACGCTGCGCATCTTCTATTCCTTCATGGTGCCCCTGTTCGGCGGGCGCCGCTGGACTGCGATCTCCACGGCGTCTTTGTTGATTCCCGCCATCGGGATCGGCATTGCGGTGCAGGATCCGACCACCAGCTATCCCACCATGTTGCTGCTGGCGTTGCTGTGCGGCCTGGGCGGCGGCAACTTCAGCTCCAGCATGGCCAATATCAGCTTCTTCTTTCCCAAGGAGCACAAGGGCTCGGCGCTGGGCGTGAATGCGGGGCTGGGCAATCTTGGCGTCTCGGTGGTGCAGTTCCTTAGCCCGCTGATCGTCACTGTGGGCATCCTCGGCATCTTTGGCGGCGATCCGCAGACGATCGTCGGCAAGACCGGCCAGGTGAGCCAGGTGTGGGCGCAGAACGCCGCCTATCTCTGGATTCCCTGGATCGCGCTGGCGTCGGTGGCGGCCTGGTTCTTCATGAACGACATTGCCGACGCGCGGGCCTCGTTCGCCGCGCAGGCGGCCATCTTCAAGCGCAAGCACAACTGGCTGATGTGCTTGCTCTACCTTGGCACCTTCGGTTCGTTCATCGGCTTTGCCGCGGGGTTCCCGCTGCTGATCAAGAGCCAGTTTCCCGACGTCAACCCGCTGGCGTATGCCTGGCTGGGGCCGCTGCTCGGCGCGCTGATCCGGCCCGTCGGCGGCTGGCTGGCCGACCGGCTCGGCGGCGCGTCCGTCACGCTGTGGAATTTCGTGGTGATGGCGCTGGCCGTGGTCGGGGTGTTGTATTTCCTGCCCAAGGGCGCGGGCGGCTATGCACTCTCCGCGGGTCCGGCGCAAGGCAGCTTTACCGGCTTCTTCCTGATGTTCCTGGTGCTGTTCCTGACCACGGGCATCGGCAATGGCTCGACCTTCCGCATGATCCCGGTGATCTTCCTCAATCAGAAGCTGCGCGAGGTGGAGGGCGCCGGCGACGAGGCGCAGGCCCGGGCGATCAAGGACGGCAATACCGAAGGGGCAGCCGCGCTGGGCTTCGCCGGGGCGCTGGGTGCCTACGGCGGCTTTTTCATCCCCAAGAGCTATGGCACCGCCATCGCCGCGACCGGCGGCCCGGAGGCCGCGCTGTGGATCTTCATCGTCTTCTATCTGCTTTGCGTGGTGGTCACCTGGTGGTATTACGGGCGCCGCGGCGCCGAGATGCCGTGCTGAGCACGAGCGCGATGCGCACAAACGATACCGGAGCCCCGCAATGAGCCATTTTCTCGATCGCCTCACTTACTTCAGCCAGCCGCGCGAGAGTTTCTCCGACGGCCACGGCCAGACCACGGGCGAGGACCGCACCTGGGAAGACGCCTACCGCAACCGCTGGCAGCACGACAAGATCGTGCGCTCCACCCATGGCACCAACTGCACCGGCTCGTGCTCGTGGAAGATCTACGTGAAAGGCGGCATCGTGACCTGGGAAACCCAGCAGACCGATTACCCCCGCACGCGCGCCGACCTGCCGAACCACGAGCCGCGCGGCTGCGCGCGCGGCGCGAGCTACTCCTGGTACCTTTACAGCGCCAACCGGGTCAAGTACCCGATGGTGCGGGGGCGCTTGCTCAAGCACTGGCGCTCGGCGCGGGCCGTGGCCAAGAGTCCGGTGGATGCCTGGGCGGCCGTGGTCGAAGACGATGCCGCGCGCCGCGAGTATCAGCAGCAGCGCGGGCTGGGCGGCTTCGTGCGCAGCAGCTGGGACGAGGTCAACGAGCTGATCGCCGCGGCCAACGTGTACACCATCAAGAAGCACGGCCCGGACCGCGTGATCGGCTTCTCGCCCATCCCGGCCATGAGCATGGTGAGCTACGCCGCGGGCAGCCGCTATCTCAGCCTGATCGGCGGGGTCTGCATGAGTTTCTACGACTGGTACTGTGACCTGCCGCCCGCCAGCCCGCAGACCTGGGGCGAACAGACCGATGTGCCGGAAAGCGCGGACTGGTACAACTCCACCTTCCTGATCGCGTGGGGCTCCAACGTGCCGCAGACACGTACGCCGGACGCCCATTTCTTTACCGAGGTGCGCTACAAAGGCGCCAAGGTGGTAGCCGTGACCCCGGACTACGCGGAGGTTTCCAAGCTGGCCGACCTGTGGCTGCACCCGAAGCAGGGCACCGATGCGGCGCTGGCGATGGCGATGGGCCACGTCATCCTCAAGGAGTTCTACTTCGAGCGGCGCAGCGCCTATTTCGACGACTATGCGCGCCGGTATACGGACCTGCCGTTGCTGGTCGCGCTCAAGGAACACACGCTGCCCGACGGCAGCAAGACCCTGGTGCCCGATCGCTATGTGCGCGCCAGCGATTTCCCCGATGCACTGGGGCAGGCGAACCATCCCGAATGGAAAACGGTCGGATTCGACGAGCAGGGCAAGGTCGCCTTGCCGCACGGCTCGATCGGTTTTCGCTGGGGGCCGGACGGCAGGCCCGACGCCGGCAAATGGAACCTGGAGAGCAAGGAGGCAAGGCAGGGCGAAGCCGTGAAGCTCAAGCTGTCGGTGGTGGAGGATGGCGCCCAGCCGCATGACATCGTCGATGTCGGCTTCCCGTACTTCGGCGGCATCGACACGCCGCACTTCACGTCGAGCAAGACCGCCGGCGACGTGATCGTGCGGCGCGTGCCAGCGGCGCGCCTGGCGTTGCAGGAAGCAGGCGGGCAGCGCGAGACACTGGTGGCCACGGTGTTCGACCTGCTGGCGGCCAACTACGGCGTGGCGCGCGGGCTGCCGGGCGAACAGCAGGGCGGTGCCGCCACCGGAGGCTACGACGACGAGGTCCCCTACACACCTGCCTGGCAAGAACGCATCACCGGCGTGGCGCGCCAGCAGGTCATCGCGGTGGCGCGGCAGTTCGCCGACAACGCCGACAAGACCCGGGGCAAGTCCATGGTGATCATCGGCGCGGCGATGAACCACTGGTACCACTGCGACATGAACTACCGCGGCATCATCAATATGCTGATGCTGTGCGGCTGCATCGGCCAGAGCGGCGGCGGCTGGGCGCACTATGTGGGCCAGGAGAAACTGCGGCCGCAGACCGGCTGGACCGCGCTGGCCTTCGCGCTGGACTGGATCCGCCCGCCGCGCCAGATGAACTCGACCAGTTTCTTCTATGCCCATACCGACCAGTGGCGCTACGAGAAACTCGGCGTGGACGAGATCCTCTCGCCGCTGGCCGATCCGGCGCGCTACAGCGGCTCGATGATCGACTACAACGTGCGCGCGGAGCGCATGGGCTGGCTGCCATCGGCGCCGCAACTGCAGACCAATCCGCTGCAGGTGCAGCGCGACGCGCAGGCGCGCGGGATGGACACGCGGGACTATGTGGCCCAGTCCCTCAAGGACGGCTCGCTGAAGCTGAGCTGCGAGGATCCCGACCACCCGGCCAACTGGCCGCGCAATATGTTCGTGTGGCGCTCCAACCTGCTCGGCTCCTCGGGCAAGGGGCACGAATATTTCCTCAAGCACCTGCTGGGTACCAGCCACGGCGTGCAGGGCAAGGATCTCGGTCCCGACCATGCCAAGCCCGAGGAAGTACGCTGGCATGAGCAGGCGCCCGAGGGCAAGCTGGACCTGCTGGTCACGCTCGACTTCCGCATGAGCACCACCTGCATGTACTCCGACATCGTGCTGCCCACGGCGACCTGGTACGAGAAGAACGATCTCAACACCAGCGACATGCATCCGTTTATCCATCCGCTCTCCACCGCCGTTGATCCGGCCTGGCAGGCGCGCAGCGACTGGGAGATCTACAAGGGCTTCGCCAAGACCTTCAGCAAGGTCTGCGCGGGCCATCTCGGGGTGGAGAAGGAAGTGGTGCTCACCCCGCTGATGCACGACACCCCCGCCGAACTGGCGCAGCCCTTTGGCGTGCGGGACTGGAAGAAGGGCGAGTGCGACCTGGTGCCCGGCCAGACCGCGCCGCAGATCAACGTGGTGGAGCGCGATTATCCCAACACCTATCGGCGCTTCACCGCGCTCGGGCCCCTGATGACGCGCATCGGCAATGGCGGCAAGGGGATCGGCTGGGACACGCAAAGCGAGGTGCACGCACTCGGGGAACTCAATGGCACGGTCAGCGAGGCGGGCGTCAGCCAGGGCTTGCCGCGCATCGACACGGATATCGACGCGGCCGAAGTGGTGATGATGCTGGCGCCTGAAACCAACGGCCACGTGGCGGTCAAGGCATGGCAGGCGCTCAGCCGCATCACCGGGCGCGAGCATGCCCACCTGGCGCTGCACCGCGAGGACGAGAAGATCCGCTTTCGCGATATCCAGGCACAGCCGCGCAAGATCATCTCCTCGCCGACCTGGAGCGGGCTGGAGAGCGAAAAGGTGAGCTACAACGCCGGCTATACCAATGTGCACGAACTGATCCCGTGGCGCACGCTGAGCGGGCGGCAGCAGTTCTACCAGGACCATCCGTGGATGCGCGATTTCGGCGAAGGCTTCGTCAGCTACCGCCCGCCGATCAACCTGAAGAACGTCGACGAGATGCTGGGCAAGAAGCCCAATGGCCACCCGGAGATTGCGCTGAACTTCATCACGCCGCACCAGAAATGGGGCATTCATTCAACCTACACCGACAACCTGATCATGCTCACGCTCAATCGCGGCGGGCCGGTGATCTGGCTGTCGGAAGACGATGCGGGGCGGGCCGGCATCGTCGATAACGACTGGGTCGAGCTCTTCAACGCCAACGGCGCCATCGCCGCGCGCGCCGTGGTGAGCCAGCGCATCAAGCCGGGCATGGTGATGATGTACCACGCGCAGGAAAAGATCATCAACACGCCCGGTTCGGAGATCACCGGCCTGCGCGGCGGCATCCATAACTCGGTCACGCGCGTGGTGCTCAAGCCCACCCATATGATCGGCGGCTACGCGCAATACAGCTACGGCTTCAATTACTACGGGACCATCGGCACCAATCGCGACGAGTTCGTGGTGGTGCGCAAGATGAACCGGGTCGATTGGCTCGACGAGCCCGCCAACGCCGACGCCCCCGGCGCCGCCTGAGAAGAAGGAGACCGACGATGAAAGTCCGCGCACAGATCGGCATGGTTCTCAACCTGGACAAGTGCATCGGTTGCCATACCTGCTCGGTGACCTGCAAGAACGTCTGGACCAACCGCCCCGGCATGGAGTACGCCTGGTTCAACAACGTGGAGACCAAGCCCGGCATTGGCTACCCCAAGGAATGGGAAAACCAGGAGCGCTGGAACGGTGGCTGGGTGCGCAAGGCCGACGGCCGCATCGAGCCCCGCCAGGGCGGCAAGTGGAAGCTGCTGATGCGCATCTTCTCCAATCCCAACCTGCCGCAGATCGACGATTACTACGAGCCGTTTACGTTCGACTACGACCACCTGCAGTCCGCGCCCGAGTCCCGTACGGCCCCCACCGCGCGCCCGCGCAGCCTGATCACCGGCAAGCGCATGGAAAAGATCGAATGGGGGCCGAACTGGGAGGAGATCCTGGGCGGCGAGTTTGCCAAGCGCTCCAGGGACCGCAACTTCGACGACATCCAGAAGGAGATCTACGGGCAGTTCGAGAACACCTTCATGATGTACCTGCCGCGCCTGTGCGAGCACTGCCTGAACCCCACCTGCGTGGCCAGTTGCCCGTCCGGTTCGATCTACAAGCGGGAAGAGGACGGCATCGTGCTGATCGACCAGGACAAGTGCCGCGGCTGGCGCATGTGCGTGTCCGGCTGCCCCTACAAGAAGATCTACTACAACTGGCAGAGCGGCAAGGCGGAGAAGTGCATCTTCTGCTACCCGCGCATCGAAGCCGGCCAGCCGACCGTCTGCTCGGAAACCTGCGTAGGCCGCATCCGCTACCTCGGCGTGCTGCTCTACGATGCGGACCGCATCCAGGAGGCGGCCAGCGTGGAGCATGACCGCGATCTCTACCAGGCGCAGCTCGACATCTTCCTCGACCCCAATGACCCCAAAGTCATTGACCAGGCCCGGGCGGACGGCGTGCCCGAGTCATGGCTGGAGGGGGCGCGCCGCAGCCCGGTCTACCAGATGGCGGTGGACTGGAAGGTGGCGCTGCCGCTGCACCCGGAGTACCGCACCTTGCCGATGGTCTGGTACGTGCCGCCGCTCTCGCCCATCACGGCCGCGGCCAACGCCGGCGAAGTCGGCATCAATGGCGAGATTCCCGACGTGAAGCAGTTGCGCATCCCGGTCAAGTATCTCGCCAACCTGCTCACCGCCGGCGACACCACACCCGTGGTGCGTGCGCTGGAGCGGATGCTGGCCATGCGCGCGTACCAGCGCGACAAGCACGTGGAAGGGCGCCAGAACCTGGCTGCGCTGCAGCAGGCCGGGCTGAGCGTGGCGCAGGTCGAGCAGATGTACCAGGTGATGGCGATCGCCAACTACGAGGATCGCTTCGTCATCCCCACGGCGCACCGGGAGTATGCGGAGGACGCCTTCGACCTGCGCGGCGGCTGTGGCTTCTCGTTCGGCAACGGTTGCTCGGACGGCACCAGCGAGACCAGCCTGTTCGGCGGCAAGAAGCGGCGGACCATTCCGATCAAGGCGACACTGTAAAGGACGCTGCCATGAAACCATTCGATGCGCGAATTTGCCTGGTGCTGGCCCGGCTGCTGGCCTATCCCGGGGAGGAGTTGCGTGCTTGCCTGGCGCCGATGCGGGATCTGGTGGCGGCGAGCCGCACGCTCAGCGATGCCGGGCGGGACAGCCTGCTGGCGCTGGTTGACGGCATGCAGCGGCGCGACCCCTATGAACTCGAGGCGCGCTATGTCGACACCTTCGACCGCGGCCGCGCCACCGCGCTGCACCTGTTCGAGCATGTGCATGGCGACTCGCGCGAGCGCGGCCAGGCGCTGGTGGATTTGCTGCAGACCTATGAGGCCGCCGGCCTGTTCCTGGGGCCGGGCGAACTGCCCGACTATCTGCCGGTAGTGCTGGAGTTCGCCGCCACGCAGCCCGCACAGACCGCGCGCGAGTTCCTGGCCGAGATGGCGCACATCCTCAATGCCGTGCATACCGCGCTGGCCGAGCGCCACAGCCCGTATCACGCGGCAATCGCCGCCGTGCTGGAACTGGCGGGCGAGCGCGTCGAGCCGGTACGGCTGCCGCCCGAGGAATCGCTCGACGCGGCCTGGGCCGAGCCGCCTGCCTTCGATGGCTGTGCCACGCATGGCCAGAGCAAGCCCGGCGAGCCCCAGTCTATCCATTTCGTCCGCCGCGACGGACCCGTCACCGGAGCGCGATCATGACTGCCGCCCTCGACACCTTCTTCTTCGGCCTCTATCCGTACATCTGCCTGGTCGTATTCCTGGTCGGGAGCCTGATCCGCTTCGACCGGGACCAGTACACCTGGAAGAGCGATTCCTCGCAGATGCTGCGCTCCGGGCAGTTACGCTGGGCCAGCAACCTGTTCCACGTCGGCGTGCTGTTCCTGTTCTTCGGGCACCTGTTCGGCATGCTCACGCCCCATGCGGTCTACGGCCATTTCATCAGCGCCGGCGCCAAGCAGCTCCTGGCAATGATCTCGGGCGGCATGGCCGGCGTGCTTGGCTTCATCGGGGTGAGCCTGTTGCTGCATCGCCGCCTGGGTGACCCGCGTATTCGCGCCACCTCGCGGCCCGGAGATATCGCCATCCTCTGGCTGCTGTGGGTGCAACTGGCGCTGGGGCTGGGCACCATACCGCTGTCCGGGCAACACCTGGACGGCAGCATGATGCTGGTGCTGGCCGAATGGGCGCAGCGCATCGTGACGCTGCGAGGCGGCGCGCCGGCGTTGATGCAGGGGGTGGGCTGGGTGTTCAAGCTGCACATGGTGCTGGGCATGACAGTGTTCCTCGTGTTTCCCTTCACCCGCCTGGTCCATGTCTGGAGCGGCTTTGCCTCGGTGACCTACCTGTTCCGTCCTTACCAGGTGGTGCGCAGCCGCCGCCTGAACCTGCCGGCGGGCCACGAGCGCGCCAAGCGTGCGCAGCCCGAACAATCGCACTGAGGAGCGCGCCATGCGTCATTCCGTATCTACCCGCGCCGCGTCCGTCAACGGCCAGGCCCTGCACGCCGACGATGAAACGCTGGCGCTGGAAGCCCTGCGCCAGCGCGCTTGCACCGAGCTGCTGCGCCAGGCCGCCCAGCGTGCCGGGCTGCTCGATCCAGCCGATGCCGGCGCAACCGACGGCGTGATCAGCGAGGCCGCCAGCACGGCAATCGAAACCTTGCTGGAAAACGAGCTGCGGATACCCGAGCCGGGCGAAGAGGCATGCCGGCGCCATCACGCGGCCAATCTCGCCCGCTATAGCCGCGGCGAGCGCGTGCAGGCCCGTCACATCCTGTTTGCCGTGACGCCCGGCCTGGATGTCAATGCACTGCGCCAGCGCGCCGAACGCATGCTGGTGGCAGTGCGCTGCCACGACGACCCGGCATCCGCGAGCGAACACTTTGCGCGCGCGGCCGGGGAGTTTTCAAACTGCCCCAGCGGCGCCCAGGGCGGCGAACTGGGCTGGCTGGAGGCGAGCGATTGCGCGCCGGAGTTCGCCCGCGAGCTGTTCGGCCATCAGGAAGTCGGGGTGCTGCCGCGGCTGGTGCACAGCCGCTTTGGCCTGCACGTGGTGGAGGTGTGCGCGCGTGAGAGTGGCGAAGTACAACCGTTCGAGACAGTGCGCCCGGCCGTGGCGCTGCAACTGCGCCAGCAAGCCTATGTCACCGCGCTGCGGCAATACCTGTGCCTGCTGGCAGGGCAGGCGGTGATCGAGGGCGTGGATCTCGACGGTTCGGACACACCGTTGGTACAGTAGCGCGCGCATGGCGCGCCCCGGCCTGGTCTTCAGCCTGCGCTCGGCGCAGACCCAGTCGTGTATCGCGCCATGGTCAAGTCCGGTTTCTTCGTCATGGAGAGCCCGGCAAGGGCGTGAGCGGCAGCACCCGCCGCGCCTTGTCCGAGACGCGCCGGTGTTTGTCCTGCGCATCTTGCCACGTTGGCGAGGTGAAAATCTTGTCGACGCCGGGCGCGCTCAGGTGGGTCAGGAAGACCGGCGGATCCATCATTTCCGACCATGGGCAAAAGCAGGTCCAGACGCGGGCGCTCTGCTCGATCAGGTCGGTGCGCAGGACGAACCGCTTGAACCTGCCCGTCAGGAATTCCTGGTGCGTCTGCATGCGCGACTCCTTCACCGGCTCGCCGTTGGGGCCGAGCAGGTAGAACTGCATGCGATAGATCTCGCCGTAGTGATCCGGCATGCCGCCGCGAACGGCGTGGCGTAGCGCCCGGGCCCATGTCTCTGGTGTGTCGGGTGGCATGGCGGCGCACGGTATGGCTACTTTACAGGGCGCATGCCGTCTCCTGGCGGGTGGCGTAGTGGCGCTCGCCGCGGGTGCGCAGGCAAATCGAGCGAGGACCTGTGAACTGGATGCTGCAGGCAAGCTGGAAGCTTAGCCAGGCGCCTTGGTAATGGAACGCCAGGCGGTCGATTGTCCATGGCAGTGCCATGATTGCTGCCGTATCGATGCCGTTCAGGGTAAGCGTGGCGCTGCTGGCCTGCGCTGCCGCTTCTGCCTCAGGATTCCACGTGTCGGCCATCAGCAGCGGATCGTCCACCGTGATGCGCGCGCAAGGAAAGGGCACGGCGACCGCATCGGCTGCGCGGCGGTACAGGAAGACGGTTTCCAGATCGCAGGCGAACATGTCTTTCTCGTTTGTACTGTATGGATATCCAGTATAAGAGTCATCGTAGGCCAAGCGCGGATAGTTGAGTTAACTGTATGGATATACAGTGCTCTTCTCAGGCGAGGAATTCGACAGCCCCACCGTTCAAGTGGTACATCGCGCCAACGATTTTCAATTTTCCATCTTTCTCCATCGAGGCCAGCACGCTACTCCCATTTCGTATTGCGTCGATCGTGCGCCGGACATTGGTTTTTGCCACCGCATCGACAAATTCATCATTCTTGCTGCTTCTGTCGCCGGCGTACTGCGTTTCGTCCACTGCCGGTCTGATCCTGGCCAGGAGACCGGTCAGGCTTCCCAGTTCAACGTGATCGATCGCGCCCTTGATGGCGCCGCATCCTGTGTGCCCCATCACCAATATGACTTTAGCGCCAGCCGCCGCGCAGGCGAACTCCAGGCTTCCAATGAGATCCTCGTTGGCGATATTGCCCGCGATACGCGCGTTGAACGTGTCTCCAATTCCCGTGTCAAGGATGATCTCGGCCGGGGCCCGGGAGTCAATGCAACTCAAGATCACCGCCGCTGGATACTGCCCGCCGGCAGTCACTCTTTTTTGTGCCAGATAATCGTGGGACCGCATCTTCCCCAAGCGGAAACGTCTATTGCCTTGCTTGAAGCTCTCGATGATCTGGTCCGGGGTCAGTTTGTCTCGCTCGGGCTTCGATAGCGCCACCGCATAGGCGGATTCGGCGTCCCCCATGCTTGCCGCCAGCCCAACGGCTGCCACGCCAAGCGCAGTCTTCAGCACGGTACGTCTTCCAACGCTGTTGGAGGGCGCCGCTGCACAACAGACAGTTTTCTTGTGCATTTTGATTCTCCGCAAACAACCGCAAGGCGGTCGTTGTTGCTGGCATCGCGGCGCTGTCGTGCATGGGCGATTCACTTCGCGTCGGCTCCCTGGCAGACGGCAGCAGATCGCCAAGCCACCGGCTTCGCCGCTTGTGGAATGGCCCTGAACACATGGTACTTGCAGTGAGGTTCCCGGGCTATTGGACTTTGGTCCAACGGGGAATCCCCGTATCGTCAGCGTGGACGCTAACGCTTTGTTTGTGCCCAAGCGCAAGCCGGACTCGCGCGGAAAGTCCTGGGATGAGACGGCACTCAGGTCCATGTGCCTGAGAACCGGGCGGACATGCCGCTTGAGCTTGCCGCAGCCGTTTGCCGCAGCCGTGTATCGTTTTGGGTACTCAGGAAAATGGGACGCTCATGGTCTCAGCACGGTGGCGTCGCGCTCGTTCATTTGCCCGGCTGAGCGCGGGCTGTCGACGGATTCAACGAGGTTTTGCTTGCGCCGCCGCCGTAGTCTCGCGAGGCTCCCGCAGTCTGCGCAGCGGTCAACTCGTCCCGCTGATGCCCTGAAGTGGCATTGCTATAGCGCTGCGTAATGGCGCCGTTGACGCCAGAGAGCGAATTGCCCTGGCCTTGTGCTGAGCCGTAGGCCGTGCCGCCGTGCTGCTGCGAGGCGGCGGCATAGCCACCGTAGCCACCGTAGCCAGCAGATCCGGAAGCTTTGTATGCCGTGAGTTGGGCATGAACCGCGCCCGGCACCAACATCAGAGCAAGAATCGGAGTCATTCTCATGCTGCATCCCGGTTGGGTGAAAAAAGGGGGGCGGCGGCAAGGTGGTTGCCTGCACGCTCGGGAGAAGGCAAAGGGGCAATCTGTCGCCGCTATTGATTGTGGTGCGTCGCACCAGTTTCAGTACCCCGCCGTAGAGGGGGTGCGCCAAGGCTTTGCGTGACAGCGGGTGACTTCGCCGTGCAAGTTGGATGCCGGCTGCTAACGCCTGTGCCAGAATCGCGATTTCGGCAATGCGCAAGGAACGAAACGATGACTGAAAATCACAGCGCCAGCCTGGATGTCCGAAGGCTTTCCCCAGCGCAATGGGAGCAAGCTTTCCCCATCATCATGCAATTGCGCTCGCTGGATGAAGCCGAGTTCCTGCGCCGGGTGCGCCGGCAATCGCATTCTGGCTACGAGCTTGTTGGCGCCTTTCAAGGCGGCAAGCTTGTCGGCGTGATGGGGATGCGGCCCGTCCATACGTTCGCGCGCGGAGCACACCTGCACGTCGATGACCTTGTGGTCGATGCGCAAGCGCGCGGAACTGGCGCCGGTCACGCCCTGATGGCATATGCGGAAGCCGACGCGCGTGCGCGCGGCATGACTGCGGTGTTTCTCGACGCCCGCCCGGAGGCCATTCCGTTCTATGAGCGCGAGAGCTATGTCCTCCATCCGGCTCCCTCGATGAAGAAGGTGCTCTGATTCCGCTGGCGGCGATTCCATGGGGCAGGCTGGCGCGCCGGGTCCCGGCACGCCAGCCGCCTGAGCATGATCAGCCCCTTATGCTCCTGGGGTCTCGCCCGTAGCTGGCGCGCGTACGGATCTGGCCATCCTGGCCGTGCACCAGGAGTTCCACCTTCTCGCGCTGTGCAATCACCGTCGCGGCTTGCACCGCTTCCTCCTGAGTGAGGAAGTGTGCTCTTTCCCCCTTTGCCCCCTCGTGGATGATGTCCCAACCGTCGCCATGAGGCACGACGTGTACGTTGCGTTGCGGTATCGAATCCATGGTTGTCTCTCTGAGCAGTGCGCTACTGCTGTTTTAGGGGCTGTTCTGTCCGCGCGATGGTGGGATGGCGGGCGGCGTCCGATACGCCGCCTGGACATCGGATGTCGCGCTATTTTTCCGGCTGTCCCACCAATACGTCGAGCGGGACGCGCAGCGCCGCCGCCAGGCTCTGGAAAACCTCGGGGCTGCCATCGCGTTTGCGGTTCTCTATCTGGCTAAGGTAGGGCTTGCTAAGGCCTGCCGCTGCCGCCAGCGCATCCTGGGTCATGCGGCGATATTCCCGCCAGGCCTTGACCGGGTTGTCCCCGGCGAGTTCGGCGTCCAGGATGGCGGCAGGGATCCGAAAGCCGTTGTCCTGGCCCTTCGCCTGGCCTGGCAGTGCATCAAGCATCGGGTCCTCGACCCGATGCTTGATGCGCTCCCACAATTCAATAGGCACTACCGCAAACTCGGGGCGGCCGTCGCGTTCGATGAACTGAATATGGATCATGGCAAGGCACCTCCTCGATGGGCATTCCCGGACATTCCCCGGCATGGCTTGGGCGGCCGGGCCGAATGCCTGGTGAACGCGATCGTGTGCATCTTCATGTTAGCCATTGCAGCTAACCATGATGCAAATATTGTTTGCTGGTTGCCATCGCGCACGATGTGCCGAACCTTGAGCACTGGCCGGCGCGCAACCCGTCAACCCACCTGAACGTCCTCGCCCACGATCGCATCAATTTGCGCATACAGCCGATCCGACTCTTCGTCCGCCTGCAGTTCCAGATCAATCCATGCAGGCTTGATCGACGGGGCAGCCCCCGGCCCGCGCCGCGAAACGACCCGGATCAACCGTCCACCGCGCGCCTGTATGAACGCAGCCTCTGCTTGTGTGGACACATCGGGAACCACAACATCGTGGCCGTCGTGCCGGGCCAGCGTTTGCGCGAAGTACCCGACCAGCACATCCGGATCCATCGCCGAACGGATCCAGGATTCCCGAAGCGTGTACAGCAACTGGGCCGGTGACTTGCCGAGCGCCGGGATGACGTCATGGAATTTTGCCGCGCTGAAGTACGTCTCACGGATGCCCGCACAGGCCTGGATCATGTGGCGCAGCGGGGCGTCGAAGGTGATGACGTGGAAGGCGCGGCTCCCGCAGGCCAGGTAGTTCGTGATGCGGTCCTGGCCGGAGCCAGGGCGGCCGCAGAGTCCTATGAGCATGAAGTTTCCTTGGTCGTGCAGCGTCAGGGAAGTCGATGTCATAGATTACCCATGGGTAACTAAAAATGCAAGATCATGAGGTAATCTGGGTGCCTCGGCGGGATAGTGCGGAGCGAGCAGGGCGGGGTGAGACATCCGGCAAGCCGGATGTCGCGCTTATCTCAGCTTGTGGATGTTTTCTTGCGTGGCTTGGCGGGTGCCTGCGTGCCGCTTTCGTGAACGGCGTTGCTGGCTAGCTTGAATGCCGTGCTTCTCCCGCCGGTCTTCAGGACGCGGGCAGTTCTGGTGTTTTTCTTGTATTTACGCACCGATTGCACGGTTTCGACCTGGGTGATCAATTCGATGGCAGCGAGCATCCTGTCGATGTCTTCGTTGCGCAAGCCATTGATCAGGCGGGCGAATCGGGCGGCTATCTCGGGCGGCAGGGTTTCTTCTTTCGGGGGTGCGGCGGCGTCTTGTGCCTCGCCGTCCAGCCACAGGCGCGGCAGGCCGAGCTTGGCTTCGATGTCGCGAGCGAGATGTTCGCCGATGCGCTTTTTTCCGGCTTTACCTGTGTTCGAGAATATGCGGGAGAAGTATGAGGGGTCGCGGTCCAGCCGGTCTGATAGGCGCGCTATAGAGCCGCCGAACTGTTCGGCCATGATCTGGGCTAGGCGCTGTTCACGCGTGTCTTGAATATCCATGGCCCATTAAACCTGTGCATTACCTGAAGGTAAATTTTCTGTTGGTACTGATAATTCAATGACTAATGGGTAACTTAGTGGATAATTTAGCGGGTAATTCGGTGGGTAATTTACTGGGTAACTTAATGCGTGGTTTATGCATCAGGAGGCGTTTTCCAGCCATTGATGAATGGCGTGAGAGGCTGGCCGGGGTGCCGGGGATTCTGCTGGTGTGTCATCGTCGTGCGGTATCGCTTCGCCAGTCACCGGCCTGGCGTGGATCAGTCACACTCGATACGGTTGCGGCCGCGTTCCTTGGCGCGGTAGAGCGCCCCGTCGCTGCGCA
The DNA here is from genome assembly GCF_058809705.1 of Cupriavidus sp. MPR-AND1C. Lineage (NCBI taxonomy): Bacteria > Pseudomonadati > Pseudomonadota > Betaproteobacteria > Burkholderiales > Burkholderiaceae > Cupriavidus > Cupriavidus sp. MPR-AND1C. The sequence continues at coordinate 33,680 of NZ_JBXASU010000018.1, forward strand.
ACAGGGATAGGTCCGCGCTGAGATCGGTGGCATGCATGAGGGCAATGCCGACGCTGACGGTCAGCGTGACGATCTGGCTGCCGTCAAGCAGTGCGGTTTCCGCGATCTGATGCTGGACGCGCCTGGCAAATCGTGTCGCCGTCTCAAGGCTCGCATCGGGGAGCACCACGGCAAATTCTTCGCCGCCGATGCGGCCGGCGAAATCGTGCTTTTGCAATGCATTGCGCAGCAGCGCCGCGAAACGCCGCAGGGCGTGGTCGCCCATGGCGTGGCCCCAGGTGTCGTTGATGGCTTTGAAGTGGTCGAGGTCAAACGTCAGGACGGCGGCAGGGCGGCTGTCCGTGCGCTGGATCCGGGCAAGCTCCTGTTCGATCCGCGCGACGAAGTGACGGCGATTGGGTAGTTGCGTCAGGAAATCGATGGTTGCAAATTCCTGCAGTTCTCCCTCGATGCGCTTGCGCTCGGTCGCGTCCGTGATAAATCCATGCCATAGCGTGCTGCCGTCGTCGAGCCGCCGGGGACGCGCGTCGCCTTGCCGCCAGCGCAGTCCTTGCCGGGGCAGTTCGACGCGGTACTCGAGGTGCCAGGGTGTCAGGCTGGCGGCGGACGCCTGAAGCGAGGCGCGGTAGGCTTCCAGATCGTCGGGGTGGATGACGGCATGGATGGGGCCTGTGCTGGCGGCTACCTGTTGCGGCGTGAGCTCGTAGATATCGGCGATGCCGGCGCTGGCGTAGGACAGGAAGGATTCCCCCGTTGGCAGCAGGCGATGCTGGAATACCAGGCCGGGGACTTCGTTGGTCAGGCTGGTGACCAGGTCGACGGTTTGCTGCAGTTCTTCGGCCAGTGCCTGGATGGCCGTGATATCGGTGGTGGTGCCGATCATGCGCAGCGGCTCGCCGTTGCCGCCGCGGCTGACCACCTTGCCGCGGCTGGATATCCATTTATAGCTGCCATCCTTGCAGCGGATCCGGTGGTCCACCGCGTAGCTTTCCGTTTCCTGGTTGAAGTGGGCTTGTATGGTGGCCTGGACGTAGGCGAGGTCGTCGGGATGGACGCGGGTATAGCTATCTTCGATCCGGTTGGTGATCTCGGATTCTTCATAACCGATGATGGCTTTCCAGCCGGCCGAGTAGTGGATGCAGCCCGACTGGATATCCCGGTCCCAGACGCCCGTGCCGCTTCCCGCGATGGCCAGCTCAAGCCGCTTTTCGTTTTCCTCGAGCCTGCTGGCGTCGTCGTTCAGTTTGCCCTGGGCCAGGTCGCGCTCGACGATAGCGACCGCCATGTCGGCAAAGTCCTGCAGCAGGCCGCGCTCCGCCTGGTCCAGTTCGCGTGACCCTGCATCGAGCAGCCAGAAGGCGCCAAGCCGGCTGCCGCTCGATGTGGTCAAGGGGCACGCCGCGTGAAAGCCCATGGGCAGGCCGTCGATGAGGATGGGAACGTCGCCGGGATGCGCATCATCAAGCACGTCATGCAACGTAACCAGGGCAACCGGGACCTTGAAGAGGTGCCGCGCGAGTCGTGTCAGCGCGTCAAACCGCGCTTGCTGTAAGGCGACTGTCAGGCTTAGCCACCTAGAGGTGTCGATGCGTTCATGTCTAGCTTGCGCTTCGGTAGAGGCCCGCATATCCAGGTCAAATGACAATTGACGTTAGCCCGAGGGTGTTGATTGTGCGGATTGTGCGCAGGTGCTGCAACGTTATGCACGGCTGTGCCAATACTATCAGACGGATCGGCTCAAAGCGGGGCCGGCTAAGCGTTGTCGGCGAAAGGCAACTCTGCCTGTACCGGCAGCGCAGCCGGCGCCACTTCTCCCGCGGGCGTCAGCGCGCTGACCCTCACGCCCAGCAAGCGGATCTTCCGGTCCAGCGCAACGCGTTTGACGCATTCGGTGGCGGCGCGCCGCAGCTGTGCGGCGTCCGCCGTCGGGGCCGGCATGCTGAGGTCGCGGGTGACGGTGTGAAAGTCGTCGTAGCGCAGCTTGACGCCGATGGTGCGGCCCACGTAGCCCTTGCGGCGGAGGTCTTCCGCCAGGCGCTGGCACAGGCCGGTAAAGACTTCGGAGAGCGTCTGGCGGTCTTGCTTGGGGTGCAGGTCGCGCTCGAAGGTGGTTTCCCGGCTCATGGACTTGGGCTCGGAGCTGGTGACCACCGGGCGTTCGTCATGGCCTTGCGCGATCTCGGCCAGCCAGGCGGCGTAGCTGCGGCCGAAATGGGTCTGCAGCATGCCCAGGTCCGCGCTGGCGAGGTCGCCGACCGTGGCGATGCCCAGCGCCGCGAGCTTCTCGGTGGCCTTCGGGCCGATCCCGTTGACCTTGCGCACGGGCAGCGGCCAGATGCGCAGTGGCACGTCGCTGGCTGCCAGCAGGGTGAGCCCGTCGGGTTTGTCGAGTTCGGAGCCGATCTTGGCGAGGAGCTTGTTGGGGGCGATGCAGATCGAGCAGCTCAGTCCCGTGGCTTCGCGCACCGCTTGCTTGATGCGGGTACCGATATCGTCGGGCTCGCCCGGCACCTCGCTCAGGTCGATGTAGATCTCGTCGATGCCGCGGTCTTCGATGTCGCTGGTGAAGGTGGCGACGGCAGCCTTGAACAGGCGGGAGTAGTGCCGGTACGAGTCGAAATCCGTGGGCAGCAGGATGGCGTCCGGGGCGAGTTGCGCGGCCTTCATCATGCCCATGGCGGAGAACACGCCCAGCGCGCGGGCTTCGTAGGTGGATGTGGTGACCACACCGCGCCCGGCGTAGTCGCGCAGACGGGCAAAGCGCCGGCTGCCGTCGGGAAGTATCTCGGGGACCGCATTGCGTCCACCACCGATCACCACGGGCTTGCCGCGCAACTCAGGGTATCGCAACAGCTCGACGGACGCGTAGAACGCGTCCATATCCAGGTGGGCGATGCGGCGGGGTGCAGATGACATGGGGCGTCGGCGGGTGACTGTATGCATATACAGTATATCGAATTCTGCCGACAATACCGCTGTGCCCCGGTCGCGCTACCAGCGATGCACGTAGGTGGCCGTCATGACGATGCCCGCCGGCGCGAAAAAAAAGCCCGCGAACTGCGCGGGCCTTTGAAAGCGCAGCCGGTGTAAGCGGATCCGGCCGGCCCGCGATTGTCGCAATGGACGCCGGAATCTCTTTCCCCTCTGGCGATGGGATCAGCGCAGCAGGAAGGCGATATCGTCGACGCTGATCTGCGCCGGCGCGACGCCGCGGCGCTGCTGGAACAGGATGTGCTGGAGGACCTGGCGGCGCTGCCTGGCGAAGACGGCCAGGTCGATGGGAATGCCCGCCCGGGCGTAATGCTCGACCAGCAGCTTGTAGGCACGGTGGCGCATCTGCAGGGCTTCGCCTTCGGCGCGCAGCCGGCCGGTATCTTCCGGCGGTGTCACTTCAATCTGGCGTAACGCCTCCATGGCGGCGGCGTGCATGTCGCGATAGCGGTCCAGTTCGGTCTGGGTGGCGTGCAAACGCTCGCGCAGCGCGCGGATCTTGCGCTGCAGCTTCAATGTCATGCCGACGCCGTGCTCGATGAGGGCGACGGTTTCCAGCGCGTGGCTGGCTGCGGCGATCGTGTTTTTCCAGATGCCCCTGTCCGTCACCTCGACGTCCGGCGCCCAACCGTTGCTGGCTCCGCGCAAGCTTTTCATAAGACCCCTTGACCCTTGTGTTGATGTCCGGCGGACAGCTTTATGGTTGCCGTCCTGTCCCGGACCGCGGCGATCGTGCCACCGCGGTTGTGATGGGAATCGTACGGTCTGGCCGCGCGCGGGCGAAGTAGAAGATGCTTAGATCTGGTTTTCCCGACACCTATGTCGCGTCATGTCTGTGCGGCTCGACACCAGGTTACCGGTAAGCGAAATGGCGATGAGAAGCGGTCTTCTCCAGACTTGCTGGTGGGATGGTTGCCCAATTCGGCGCAAATCCGGCAGTCCCGCCTTCTATGCCGTACAGAGGGGGCCGAATCGGACTAGGATACAGAAATGGCACTTAATTTTCCCAATCCCAGCCGGAGTTACGACCCATCCAGGCATTGCGTATGCTTTTGGGGCTACGACAGTTCGCGTGAGATCTCCTTCGAGGTCGACCGCGCGGTACTCTCCAACCTCAGCCCCGAACTGCGCCCGGACGAGCCTGCCGTGCTGGAGGCATTCGACCGCCACCGCGACCACATCCTGGAACTCGCCCGCGGGCTCTATTCCCGCAGCCGGCAGAACAGGTACACCATCTCCTGACAGCGGCGCTAAAAGCGGCCAGCACTGCCGCGACACCAGCGGCATGCTGGAGGATGGCCGGCGCATGGCCAAATAGCTTCTTTCTCGCCAGCGGCCCGGCCGGCGCGAGGATCAGCTTTCCTGCGCTTCCAGCGTGAAGCCGGCGCCGTCGTCCTGGCGCAGCATCGTCACCAGGGCGGGCATGGCTGCCTCCAGGGTTTCCTTCAGGCGCCACGGCGGGTTGACGATGAACATGCCGCTGCCGTGCAGGCCCAGCCCGCCGGCGACGGGGTGCTTGACGCGCAGGGTGACGTGCAGCCAGCTCTTGAGCGGCAGTTTTTTCAGCTGCACCGGCAACTGCACGGATTCGCGGCGCTGCACTTCGGGATACCAGATCGCGTACATGCCGGTGGCAAAGCGCTGCAGGCAATCCTGCAGGCTGCGCACTACGCGGCCGTAGTCCTGCTTGTCCTCGTATGAAGGGTCGATCAGCACCAGTGCGCGGCGCGGCGGCGGGGGCAGGATGGCGTTGATGCCAGTAAAGCCGTCGCCGTCGTACAGCATGACGCGGCGGCCGGCGCCACGGAAGTTGTCGCGCAGCACCTGGATTTCGGTGCTGTGCATCTCGAACAGGCGCAGGCGGTCCGCGTCGCGCAGCATCTGCCAGGCGAGCCACGGCGAGCCGGGGTAGTGCTTCAGGTTGCCGTCCGGGTTCAGCGTGCGAACCTGCTCCAGGTAGTCCTCGACCAGCGTCGGCATGGGCCGCTTGGCGGCGGCGGCCTGCCACAGCCGGGCAATGCCGGTCTCGAACTCGCCTTTTTTCTGCGCGTAGGCGTGATCGAGCGCGTACAGCCCGGCGCCAGCGTGCGTGTCGATGTACCAGAAGGGCTTGTCTTTCTGGCTCAACTGCTCCAGCAACTGGACCACGATGGCGTGTTTGAGAACATCGGCGTGGTTGCCGGCGTGGAAGGCGTGACGGTAGCTGAGCATGGCGAGGCGGGAAAAGGTCGTGCGGGGCGTGCGGGTGCCGGCCTGGAGGGGCCGGCGGCACAGGGCGCTATGCTACCATCGCCGGGCTTTGGGGCGGCCCTGCGGCATGCCGCAGGGCGCGCCTGGCGGGCGATTGCCGGCTTCTTCGCCAGCCTCCGCTTCCAATGCACTTCCAATGCGCTTCGCGTCTGACGCTCCTGCGCATTTCCCATTCTCCCGACCTCAGCCGCTTTGTCGCCTTGTCCATGTCCCGCAGCCTAGATCTCGCCGAGCCCGCTTTTTCCGCTTCAGGCTTGCCCTACTCGCCGCGCTACGACGAGGCCTATCACGGCAACGAAGATAGCCTGGAGCGGGCCCGTCATATCTTCCTTGCCGGCAACGGCTTACCGCAGGCCTGGGGCGGGCGCGACCAGTTCGTGATTGTGGAGGCCGGCTTCGGGTTGGGGCTGAACTTCCTGGCAACCTGGCAGGCATGGCGAGACGATCCCAAGCGTTGCCGGCGGCTCCACTTTGTGTCGATCGAGAAGCATCCGTTGACGAGCGAGGGGCTTGCCGCGATGCATGCCTGCATTGGCGCGCCGGCGGCGCTGGCGCCGCTGGCCGCCCAGCTCAGGGCCGCATGGCCGCTGGCGCTGCCTGGCCTGCACCGGCTGGAATTCGAGGGCGGGGCGGTCGTGCTGACGCTGGCATTTGGCGATATCGACGCCGTGCTGCCGCGGCTGGTGCTGGGCGCGGATGCGTTTTACCTGGACGGTTTTTCGCCCGCGCGCAACCCCGAAATGTGGCAGCCGCCATTGATGAAGCGGCTGGCCCGGCTGGCCCGCCCGGAAGCCACGCTCGCCACCCACGTGGCGGACATTGCCTTCCAGCGGGGTTTGCAAGCCGCCGGCTTCGCGCTCAGCTCCGCACCGGGATATGGCTCAGAGCCACCGATGACCGTGGCGCGCTTTCCTGCCATGCGCGGCACGCGGCGCCAGCCGCCGCCATCCGCCGCCGCGTGGCCCGAGCGGCACGCGATCGTTATCGGCGCGGGCCTGGCCGGCTGCGCGGTCACGGAGCGGCTGGCCGCGCGTGGCTGGCGCGTGACCTTGTTCGATGCCCATGACGGCCCGGCGCAGCTGACCTCGGCCCACCGTGCCGCCGCCATGCATCCGCACTTGTCCTCGGATGACAGCATCCTGTCGCGCCTGTCGCGCGCCGGCAACCTGCAGGCCCTGCGGACTTGGGCGGGGCTGGCGGCGGCGGGGCATGCGCCCGGCTGGCAGGGCTGCGGCGTGCTGCAGACCGGTGCGGGCGTGGAGGACGCGGATATCCAGCAGGCGGCGCTTGCCGCCCTGGGTTTTCCGCAGGCGTTCGCGCGGTGGATGAGCGCCGAGGAGGCAGCCAGCCGGCATGGCGCGCCGGTGCCCCATGGCGGGCTGTGGTTCGGGCAGGGCGGCTGGGCGCCGCCGCCCGAGATCTGCCGCGCGCAGCTGGCGCGGGCCGGGGCGGCGGTAACGGCGCGCTATGGCAGCCGCGTTGCGCGGCTGGCGCGCGTGGCGGATGGCTGGCAGGCGCTGGATGAGGTGGGCATGGTCATGGCCGCGGCGCCGGTGGTGGTCGTGGCCAACGCGTACGAAGCGCTGCGCTTGCTCGCGCTGCGCCATATGACGATCGACCGGGTGCGCGGCCAGCTCACCACGCTGGCGCCGGCAGAGCTGGCGCGCCTTGGCAAATGGCCCGATTGCGTGGTCACCGGCACCGGCTACCTGCTGCCGCGCGCGGCAGACGGCACCGCGCGCATCGGTTCCAGCTACGAGCCGGATGCACAGGAATCCGGCGCGCTGGATGCGCGCCCCGCGGTGCACGCCGAGAACCTGGCCCGGCTCGCCGCGTTGCTGCCGGCGCTTGCCGGCACGGCCGCCAGCCTGGACCCGGCAATGCTCAGCGGGTATGTGGGCGTGCGCAGCGTCTCGCACAACCGCCTGCCGCTGATCGGCCGCGTGGCCGACGAGGCCCAGGCGGCGCGGGACGCCGCGGCGCTCAGCGGGGCGCGCCTAAGGGATATCCCTCGGCTGCCGGGGCTTTACGCGGCACTTGCATATGGCTCGCGCGGCCTCACATGGGCCGCATTGGGGGCGGAATTGCTGGCCAGCCAGATCGAAGGGGAGCCATTGCCGCTCGAGCTCGAACTGGCCGAGGCCATCGATCCGGCGCGCCTGCTGGTGCGCGCCTTGCGCCAGGGGACCGTGGCAGGCGGCGATGTGCCCGCCGAGCCGGTTCCCGGGTAAAAACTGCCGGAACCGAATGAAAACCGTGCGATAATGCCCGTTTTCCGTTTGCGTGGGCCTGCGCCCGGATGCTCTGGAAACGCCGATTTTTGCGCGTGTCCTGCGTGCCGGGTACGGGTTTGCGTGCCGGGTATCGGCATTTGCCGTCGCTTTGCCTGTGTCTTCTCGGGCACGCGAGCGGGGTGCGCTTACGAACACAACAACACTCTGGATTGGATCAACGACCATGTCGAATGTCATTGAAAACCTTGGCAAACTGGACCGCAAGGTGACCCTGGCCATTCCCAAGGCCGAAGTCGAAAAGGAAAAGCTGGAACGTCTGGTTCGCCTGTCGAAGACGGTGAAGATGTCCGGTTTCCGTCCCGGCAAGGTACCGATGAAGATGGTCGAGAAGCAATACGGCCAGCAAGTCGAGTTCGAAGTGCGCTTCGACAAGGCTGCCCGCAAGTTCTTCGACATCACCAAAGAACAAGACGTCAAGGTTGCCGGCCAGCCGAAGTTCGAAGTCAAGACCGACGGCGTGGGCGAAGACGAAGTGGCCTTCGACGCGACCTTCGAGGTCTATCCGGAAGTCAAGCTGGGTGACCTGGCTGGCGCCGAAGTGACCCGCACCAAGACCGAAATTACCGATGCCGAAGTCGACAAGACCATCGACATCCTGCGCAAGCAGCGCGTGCACTACCACACCCGTGGCGAAGCCGGCGAGCACGGCGACGGCGGTGCGGAAGTGGCCGCCCAGAACGGCGACCGCGTGACCCTGGACTTCGTGGGCAAGATCGACGGCGTGGAATTCCCCGGTGGCAAGGCTGACGACTTCGCCTTCGTGCTGGGCGAAGGCCGCATGCTGCCCGAGTTCGAGCAAGCTGCGCTGGGCCTGAAGGTTGGCGAAAGCAAGACCTTCCCGCTGGCGTTCCCCGAGGACTATCACGGCAAGGACGTGGCCGGCAAGACTGCCGAGTTCACCGTCACGCTCAAGAAGATCGAGTGGGCGCACCTGCCGGAAGTGAGCGACGAGTTCGCCAAGTCGCTGGGCATCGCCGACGGCAGCGTCGAGAAGATGCGCGCCGACATCCGCGAAAACCTGGAGCGCGAAGTCAAGCGCCGCACGCACGCCATGCTGAAGGACCAGGTCATGGACGCGCTGTTGAAGGCGAGCGAGCTGGAAGTGCCGAAGGCCCTGATCGAGCAAGACCAGGAGCGCCTGGTGGAAATGGCGCGTCGCGACCTGGAGCAACGCGGCATGCCGAACGCCAAGGACATGCCCATCCCGGCCGAAATGTTCACGCAGCAAGCCGAGCGCCGCGTCAAGCTCGGCCTGATCCTGGCCGAGATCGTCAAGGCGCACGGCCTGGACGCCAAGGCAGACCAGATCAAGGCCGAGATCGAAGACTTCGCCAAGAGCTACGAAGACCCGAAGGAAGTCATGCGCTGGTACTACGGTGACCAACAGCGCCTGGCCGAGATGGAGGCCTACGTGCTCGAAAACAACGTGGTAAATTTCGTGTGCGACAAGGCCAAGGTCACCGACAAGACGGTGTCCTTCGAGGAACTGACTGCCGAAGGCAACAACCAGCCTCAGCAGGCCTGAGCCTGGTCCGTGGCCGGCGCGCGTGGCGCGTTGGCCGCAGCCTTGCCTCTTACCGAACTCCAGGAGAACTTGCATGACCCGCAATGATTTGCTTGACCGTCTGGCCACCACGCAGGCCTCCGCCCTGGAAACGCAGGGACTGGGGCTGGTGCCGATGGTGGTTGAGCAGTCCGGTCGGGGCGAGCGCGCCTATGACATCTATTCGCGCCTGTTGAAGGAGCGTCTGATTTTCATGGTCGGCGAAGTCAACGACCAGACCGCCAACCTGGTGGTCGCCCAGTTGCTGTTCCTGGAAAGCGAGAATCCCGACAAGGATATTTCGCTCTACATCAACTCGCCGGGTGGCTCGGTGTCGGCTGGCCTCGCCATCTACGACACCATGCAGTTCGTCAAGCCGGACGTGGCCACGCTGTGCATGGGCATGGCAGCCAGCATGGGTGCCTTCCTGCTGTCGGCTGGCGCCAAGGGCAAGCGTTCGGCGCTGCCCAACTCGCGCATCATGATCCACCAGCCGCTGGGCGGCGCGCGCGGCCAGGCCTCGGACATCGAGATCCAGGCCCGCGAGATCCTGTACCTGCGCGAGCGGCTCAACACGATCCTGTCGGAAGTCACCGGCCAGCCGGTCGACAAGATTGCCCGCGACACCGATCGCGACAATTTCATGAGCGGCGAGCAGGCAGTGGACTACGGCCTGATCGACAAGGTGCTCGCCCGCCGTGCCTGACAGACCGGCCCGGCTGCCGCAAGGCGGCCCGGGCAGGGGCCGGGCAGTGATCCTTCGGGAATCGCCGCCCGGCCGCAACGAAGAAGGCTATAGAGAAACGAGGCCTTGTGCCTCGTTTTTTGCTTTTGCCCCACAGCGTGGGGGTCTACCCGCCGCGCCATTTTTTTTGGCGTATGATGCGTTTGAAGCGTATCCCCGCAGCGCTCCGGCACTGCGGCACGCACACTGCTAATGTGACTGATTCCTATGGCGGATAAAAAAGGTTCATCCAGCGAGAAGCTCCTTTACTGCTCGTTCTGCGGCAAGAGCCAGCACGAGGTAAAGAAGCTCATCGCGGGCCCGTCGGTGTTCATTTGCGACGAATGCATCGACCTGTGCAACGAGATCATCCGCGACGAGGCTGCTGCATCCGACAAGGACGCGGGGGCCACGGCCAAGTCCGATCTCCCCACCCCGCACGAGATCCGCGAAAGCCTGGATCAATACGTGATCGGGCAGGAGCAGGCCAAGAAGATCCTGGCCGTAGCGGTGTACAACCACTACAAGCGCCTGAAGCACCTCGGCAAGAAGGACGACGTCGAGTTGTCCAAGAGCAACATCCTGCTGATTGGTCCCACCGGTTCGGGCAAGACGCTGCTGGCGCAAACGCTGGCGCGCCTGCTCAATGTGCCGTTCGTGATCGCCGATGCCACCACGTTGACCGAAGCCGGCTATGTCGGCGAGGACGTGGAAAACATCATCCAGAAGTTGCTGCAGAACTGCAACTACGAGGTGGAAAAGGCACAGCGCGGCATTGTCTACATTGATGAGATCGACAAGATCTCGCGCAAATCCGACAACCCGTCCATCACCCGCGATGTCTCCGGTGAAGGCGTGCAGCAGGCCCTGCTGAAGCTGGTCGAAGGCACCATGGCTTCGGTGCCTCCGCAAGGTGGCCGCAAGCACCCGAACCAGGACTTCCTGCAGGTGGATACCACCAACATCCTGTTTATCTGCGGCGGTGCGTTCGATGGCCTCGAGAAGGTCATCATGCAGCGTTCGGACAAGACCGGTATCGGTTTTGCCGCGCAGGTGCAGAGCAAGGAAGAGCGCGAGGCCAGCGAAGTGCTGCCGCAGGTCGAGCCGGAAGACCTGATCAAGTTCGGGTTGATCCCGGAACTGATCGGCCGCCTCCCGGTAGTGGCTACGCTGGCCAAGCTGGACGAAGCCGCGCTGATGCAGATCCTGGTCGAGCCGAAGAACGCGCTGATCAAGCAGTACCAGAAGCTGCTGGCGATGGAAGGCGTTGAGCTGGAAATCCGCCCGGCCGCGCTCTCCGCGATTGCCCGCAAGGCAATCCGCCGCAAGACCGGTGCACGTGGCCTGCGTTCGATCCTCGAACAATCGCTGATGGATGTGATGTACGACCTGCCTAACTACAAGGGCGTGCAAAAGGTGGTGATCGACGAGAACACCATCACCGGGGACGCGCCGCCGCTGCTGATGTACGAGGAACAGCCGAAGGTGGCTGGTTCGAACTGACGCGAACGCCGGCGCTTATGACGATGCCAGGCCGGCAGCGAGTCCTGAGAGGCCGTTCGCGAAAAGCGAGCGGCTTTTTTTCTTCATTTTCGTAAAACGAAGGGGAGGAAACGGGGGTATGCTGTCTGGACGGGTCTTGCAAGTGCGGGGAGCAGCATTTTGCAACTAGCATCGAATCGCGCGCAAAGGATGTCTTGCAATCGATTCATGAGACCCAATTTACGCCTAAATGACTGACTGGGGAAAATGATGTCCGGAACACAACTCCTCCCGGCTGAGCCGATTCGCTTGCCACTGTTGCCGCTGCGCGACGTGGTGGTGTTTCCGCACATGGTGATCCCACTGTTCGTGGGACGTCCGAAGTCCATCAAGGCGCTGGAAACTGCGATGGAGGCGGGCAAAAGCATCATGCTTGTGGCCCAGAAAACGGCGGCCAAGGATGAGCCGACCGCTGACGACCTCTATGAGGTGGGCTGCATCGCCAACATCCTGCAAATGCTCAAGCTGCCCGACGGCACCGTCAAGGTGCTGGTGGAAGGCACGCAGCGCGCGAATATCCGCGAAGTGAGCGAAGACGAATCGCACTTCATGTGCGAAGCCGTGCCCGTGCCGCCGGGTCCGGTCGAAACCGCCGAGACGGAGGCGCTGCGCCGCGCCATCGTGTCGCAGTTCGACCAGTACGTAAAGCTGAACAAGAAGATCCCGCCCGAGATCCTGACGTCGCTGTCGGGTATCGACGAACCGGGTCGCCTGGCCGACACCATCGCCGCGCATCTGCCGATCAAGCTCGAGCAGAAGCAGAAGATCCTGGAGATGGTGAATGTCACCGAGCGCCTGGAGAGCCTGCTGTCGCAGCTCGAAGGCGAGATCGACATCCTGCAGGTGGAAAAGCGCATCCGTGGCCGCGTCAAGCGCCAGATGGAGAAGAGCCAGCGCGAGTACTACCTCAACGAGCAGGTCAAGGCCATCCAGAAGGAACTGGGCGAGGGCGAAGAAGGCGCTGACCTGGAAGAACTCGACAAGCGCATCAAGGCTGCGCGCATGCCGAAGGAAGCCAAGAAAAAGGCGGACGCCGAATTCAAGAAGCTCAAGCTGATGTCGCCGATGTCGGCGGAAGCCACGGTCGTGCGCAACTACATCGACACGCTGGTCAACCTGCCGTGGCGCAAGAAGAGCAAGGTCAACAACGACCTCGCCAACGCCGAGCGCGTGCTGGATGAAGACCACTACGGTCTCGAGAAGGTCAAGGAACGCATCCTTGAGTATCTTGCAGTGCAACAGCGCGTGGACAAGGTGAAGGCGCCGATCCTGTGCCTGGTTGGGCCCCCTGGCGTGGGCAAGACCTCGCTCGGGCAGTCCGTTGCGCGTGCCACGAACCGCAAGTTCGTGCGCATGGCGCTGGGCGGCGTGCGCGACGAGGCCGAGATCCGTGGCCACCGTCGTACGTACATCGGCTCGATGCCCGGCAAGATCCTGCAAAGCCTGGCCAAGGTCGGCGTGCGCAATCCGCTTTTCCTGCTCGATGAAATCGACAAGATGGGCATGGATTTCCGCGGCGATCCGTCGTCGGCATTGCTCGAAGTGCTGGACCCGGAACAGAACCACACGTTCCAGGACCATTACATCGAGGTCGATTTCGACCTGTCCGATGTGATGTTCGTGGCGACTTCCAATTCGCTCAACATTCCGCCTCCGTTGCTGGACCGGATGGAAGTGATCCGCCTGTCGGGTTACACCGAGGAGGAAAAGGTCAACATCGCCCAGCGCTACCTGCTGCCCAAGCAGATCAAGAACAATGGTCTGAAGCCCGGCGAGATGGAAGTGAACGAAGACGCCCTGCGCGACATCATTCGCTACTACACGCGGGAAGCGGGCGTGCGTTCGCTTGAGCGCGAAGTGTCGAAGATCGCCCGCAAGGTGGTGAAGCTGCTGCTGCTCAAGAAGGAAACGGGCACGGTCAAGGTCGCGTCCGAGAACCTGGACAAGTTCCTTGGCGTGCGCAAGTACGACTTCGGCCTGGCCGGCAAGGAAAACCAGGTAGGCCAGGTGACCGGTCTGGCGTGGACGGAAGTGGGCGGCGATCTGCTGACCATCGAAGCCGCGATCATGCCGGGCAAGGGCAACATCACCCGCACCGGTTCGCTGGGCGACGTGATGAAGGAGTCGGTCGAGGCAGCACGTTCGGTGGTGCGCTCGCGGGCACGTCGTCTGGGCATTACGGACGAGATGTTCGAGAAGCGCGACATCCACATCCACGTGCCTGAAGGCGCCACCCCCAAGGATGGCCCTTCGGCAGGCGGTGCGATGACCACGGCGCTGGTGTCGGTGCTCACGGGCATTCCGGTGCGTGCTGACGTGGCCATGACCGGTGAGATCACGCTGCGCGGCGAAGTCCTGCCGATCGGTGGCCTCAAGGAGAAACTGCTTGCGGCGCATCGCGGCGGTATCAAGCTGGTGCTGATCCCCGAAGAGAACGTGAAGGATCTCGCGGAGATTCCGGACAACGTCAAGAACGCCATCGAGATCGTCCCGGTGCGCTGGATCGACAAGGTCCTGGAACTCGCGCTCGAGCGTAAGCCCGAGCCTCTGCCTGAAGAAGTGGCCAAGCCTGCCGATGTGGCGGACAAGGGCGCTGCCAAGGTCGAGATGATTCATCACTGATGATGTCTCGCTGATGCTGCCGTAGCTTGCTGGCAGCGCATGAAAAACGCCGCGGGTGTCCCCCGCGGCGTTTTTCCATTCTGGCCCCTGTGTTCCGTCTCCTGTTTCATGCCACGTCGCACAGCCTTTGCACAACGCGCAGGCGCATTTTCCCGCCTGTAAAAATGCCTGCGAAGAATACTTGGCAAAACGCCAAAGGCTGTATTACACTTGCGCCCTCGCAACGCAAACAGCAGTAATTACTCTGATATGTGCGCGGCGATGCTTGCAGCATGCAGTGCGGCTGCGGTACGAGCGGGTGCTTAGCTCAGTTGGTAGAGCGGCGCCCTTACAAGGCGTAGGTCGGGGGTTCGAGCCCCTCAGCACCCACCACGCTCCTGCCGCAAGACAAGCCAGACACACAGATGCATCCTGCAACACCAATTCAGGAGTGGTAGTTCAGTTGGTTAGAATACCGGCCTGTCACGCCGGGGGTCGCGGGTTCGAGTCCCGTCCACTCCGCCAAACAAGCAGTCAGCAAAACGGGCCCTTAGTGGCCCGTTTTGCTTTTTGCGCATCACTTCGCTTTACGCATTCGGCGCGCCGTTCCTGATCAAGCCGGCTCCGGCTTGCGGTGTCCCGGAGCACCCGCCCGGCAAGGGCAGATATGGCTCGCCAATTGCAGCCGCGGGGCTGCGAATCGCGTGAAGCCTGCCGCTCCTGATAGAATCCCGAGGTTTGCCGTTCGGTACCAACCCTTTTCCTGAGTCAGCATGCTTGATTTCGTACGCAACAACCGGCGCTTGATGCTTTTGCTGCTGCTGGTGCTTGTCTTCCCGTCGTTTGTGTTCTTCGGCGTGGAGAGCTACTCGCGTTTCATGGACAGCTCGCACGACCTTGCCAAGGTCGACGGCCGCGCTATCACGGCGCAAGAAGTGGATAACGTGGTGCATGACCAGAGCGAGCGCATGCGCCAGATGCTTGGCACGAACTACGACCCGCGCCAGTTCGAAGGTGCGCAGGCACGCCAGCAGGTGCTCGACCAGCTGATCCTGCAGCGCGTGGTGGCGGATGAGGTGGCCAAGAAGCACCTGACTGTTTCCAACGAACGCCTGCTCGAGACGATCAGCAGCATTCCCGCCATCGCGCAGTTGCCGAAAAAGAAAGACGGCACGATCGACGACAAGGCCTACGTTGGCCTGCTGGCCCAGCAAGGCATGACGCCCGAGCAGTTCGACGCCCGCATGCGTTTCGACCTGGCCACCCAGCAGCTCAGCAGCTCGGTTGGCGCGACCGCCTTCGTGCCGAAGTCCTTGCTGGACCGCCTGATCGCCATTCGCGACCAGCAGCGCGACGTGCAGGCGCTGCAAATCAAGCCGGCCGATTTCACCGCCAAGGTCAATCCGGATGACGCCGCGCTCAAGGCTTACTACGAAAGCCACAAGGCGGCGTTCTCAGTGCCCGAGCAAGCCAAGGTCGATTACCTGGTGCTGTCGGCCGACGCGCTGGCCGCATCGACGCCGGTCACGCCCGAAGAGCTCAAGTCCTACTACGACAGCAACATCGCGCGCTTTCGCACCGACGAGCAGCGCCGCGCCAGCCACATCCTGATCGGCTCGCCCAAGGAAGCCCCGGCCGCGGAGCGCCAGGCCGCCAAGGAAAAAGCCACCAAGCTGCTCGAGGACCTGCGCAAGCATCCCGAGACGTTTGCCGACGTGGCCCGCAAGCAGTCGCAGGACCCGGGCTCGGCGCAGAAGGGCGGCGACCTCGGCTTCATGGGCCGTGGCGCGCTGGTCAAGCCGTTCGAAGACGCGATGTACGCGCTCAAGGATGGCCAGATCAGCGACGTGGTCGAGACCGACTACGGCTATCACATCATCAAGCTCACCGGCATCAAGCCGGCCGAGACCAAGCCGCTTGACCAGGTCCGTACCGAACTGGAAGCGGAGTTGCGCAAGCAACTCGCCGCCAAGAAGTACACCGAACTGGCCGACACGTTTGGCAATACGGTCTATGAGCAGTCCGATAGCCTCAAGCCGGCCGCCGACAAGTTCAAGCTGACGATCCAGAGCGCCGACAACGTGACCCGCCAGCCGAACCCGGCCCTGGGCGCGCAGAACCCGCTCAACAACGAGAAGCTGCTCAAGGCGCTGTTCAGCGATGATTCCGTCAAGAACAAGCGCAACACCGAGGCCGTGCAGGTTGGCCCCACCACGCTGGTGGCGGCGCGCATCGTCGACTACCGCCCGGCCACGGTGCGCAAGTTCGAAGATGTGCAGGCCAAGGTGCGCGAAGGCTATATCGCGCAGCAGGCAGCCGAGCTTGCCGCCAAGGCGGGCGCGGGACGTCTCGAAGCGCTGAAGAAGAGCGGCGGCGCCGACGGCTTCGGCGCGCCGGTAACGGTCTCGCGCGCCAAGGCCGACGGCCTGGCACCGAAGGCTGTGGAAGCCGTGATGCGTGCCGATACCGCCAAGCTGCCCGCGTATGTCGGCGTGGACCTGGGTGCCGACGGCTACGCGATCTATCGCATCGGCAAGGTCAGCCAGCCTGCGCAGGCGGATGCCGCGCAGCGCCAGGGCGAGGCGCAGCAACTGGGCCAGATGCTCGGCCAGAGCCAGCTGGAAGCCTTCTACGAAGGCCTGAAGGACCGGGCCAAGGTGAAGCTGCTCAAGCCCGCCACCACGACGCAAGCCGGTCCGGCCAGCGACGCTGGCGCGCAGTAAACCTGCTGCTCGCAGCCATAACGAGAAAGGCGCCTTCGGGCGCCTTTCTCGTTATGGCAAAGCCGCGGACAACTAGCGGGTAGCGGTCTTGGCCGCTGGCGTCTTCAGCAAGGGCTTGAGCTGCGGCCAGACGGTATCGAGCAGCGCGCCCTGCGCCTGCGCCGTGGGATGGAGGCGGTCCGCCTGGAACCACTCTGGCCTGGCGATGACTTGCTCCAGCAGGAAGGGCACCAGCCGGACCTTGTACTCGCCGGCCAGCTTGGGGTAGAGCGAGAAGAAGCGCTCGGTGTAGTCCGGCCCGTAGTTGGGCGGGATGCGCATGCCCACCAGCAGCACGCTGGCCTTGGCTTGCTGCGCGCCGGTGACGATGCTGCGCAGGTTGGCCTCGGTGGTCTGCAGCGGCAGGCCGCGCAAGGCATCGTTGGCGCCCAGCTCCACGATGACCACGGCCGGATGGTGCCTTGCCAGCAGGTCGGGCAAGCGCGTCTTGCCGCCCACCGTGGTCTCGCCGCTGACGCTGGCATTCACGACGTTATAATCGAAACGTTCCGCCCGCAGACGCGCCTCCATCAGCTTGACCCAGCCTGCATCGCGGGCCAGGCCATACTCAGCGGACAGGCTGTCGCCCAGCACCAGGATGGCGGGCGTTGCCGCACGCGCCATCGACGCCGTGGCCGGCACCATCGCGGGCACCAGCGTGGCCACGCTCACCGCCAGCGCCAGCTTTCGCCAACCGCACCAGAACTTCTTGCTCATGTCTTCATCCATTCTTGCAGTCGAGTCATTAGGAAAGACCGTAGCCGACACGACAGGTTCGCTGACGATTTTGCACGACGTGTCGTTTTCCGTCACGTCCGGCGAAACGCTGGCCATTGTGGGCGCATCCGGCTCGGGCAAATCCACCCTGCTGGGCTTGCTGGCGGGCCTGGACCTGCCCACCACGGGCACCGTCAAGCTCAACGGGCAGGACCTGTTCCAGCTCGACGAAGACCAGCGGGCAGCGCAGCGTGGGCGCCATGTGGGTTTTGTGTTCCAGTCGTTCCAGCTGGTCGGGCACCTGAGCGCCCTGGAAAACGTCATGCTGCCGCTGGAGTTGCGCGGGGAGACCGCGGGCGTGCGCGAGCGCGCCGCCGACATGCTGGCCCGCGTGGGGCTGAGCGGGCGCCTTTCCCACTATCCGCGCACGCTCTCCGGCGGCGAGCAGCAGCGCGTGGCGCTGGCGCGGGCGTTTGTGGCCCGTCCCGACATTCTCTTTGCCGACGAACCGACCGGGAGCCTGGATACGGCAACTGGCGAGGCCGTGATTGCGCTGATGTTCGAGCTGAACCGCGATGCCGGTTCCACCTTGGTGCTGGTCACGCACGATCGCTCGGTGGCGGCTCGCTGCGGGCGCATCCTGACCATCGAAGCCGGCCGGGTTGCCAGCGACGAATGGATGACCGCGCCGGTTTGATAAACCGCGGTGTCAGGCGTTGCCGAGCGCCGCGCGCGCGCGCGCAATCAGGCTGCCGGTCGATGCATCGTGCTGCCCCGCGGCGGCACTTTGCGCATGGTTAAGCTCGCCCTCGATCGGCTTGGCCAGGATCTTGCCGAGTTCCACGCCCCACTGGTCGAACGAGTTGATGTTCCAGACCACGCCTTGCACGAAGGTGCGGTGTTCGTAGAGCGCGATCAGCGCGCCGAGGGTATGCGGCGTGATGTCTTGCATCAGCAGCGTGTTGCTCGGCCGGTTGCCCTCGAACACCATGTGGGCGATACGGATCTCGTCGGTGAGGCCCGTGGCGCGCAGTTCCTTGGCCGTGCGCCCGAGCATCAGCGCCTCGGCCTGGGCAAAGCAGTTGGCCAGCAGCTTGGCGTGATGGCCGGGCAGCTGGCGCGGCGGCCGCAGCGGCGCCACGAAATCCACCGGCACGATCTGCGAGCCCTGGTGGATCAGCTGGAAATAGGCGTGCTGGCCGTTGGTGCCGGCGGAGCCCCAGACCACCGGCGCGGTATGGGCGCGCACGTGGCGGCCGTCGAGCTGCACCGATTTGCCGTTGCTCTCCATTTCCAGTTGCTGCAGGAAGGCAGGGAACAATTCGAGCGAGGTGGAATACGGCGCCATGCAACTGGTCGGCATGCCGAAGAAGTTGCGGTACCAGATGCCGAGCATGCCCAGCACCACGGGCATGTTCTGCGCCAGCGGCGCGCTGCTGAAATGCGCATCCATGGCGCGACCACCGATCAGCAGGTCTTCGAATGCATCGAAGCCGACCGCCAGCGCAATCGATATCCCGACCGAGGACCACAGCGAGAAACGCCCGCCGATCCAGTCCCAGAATTCGAACATGTGCGCCGGGTCGATGCCGAAGGCGCGCACCGCCTCCACATTGGTCGATACCGCGGCGAAGTGGCTGGCGAGCTGGTCCTTGGCCACGCCTTTGTCGAGGAACCACTGGCGCGCGCTGCAGGCGTTGGCCATGGTCTCGAGCGTGGTGAAGGTCTTGGAGCAGACGATCACCAGGGTTTGTTCTGGGTCGATCCGCTCCAGGCATTCGGCCAGTTCGGTGCCGTCCACGTTGGAGACGAAATGCATGCGCGGGCCGTTGCCGGCGAGGTGCGAGAGCGCGCGGCACACCATGCGCGGGCCGAGGTCCGAGCCGCCGATGCCGATGTTGATGACGTCGGTGATGCGCTTGCCGGTGAAGCCGGTCCAGTCACCGCTGCGCACGCGCTGCGAGAACACGCGCATGCGGTCCAGCACGGCGTGGATGGCGGGCATGACGGACTTGCCGTCGACCTTGAAGGTTGCGTCGGCGCCGGCGCGCAGCGCGATGTGCAGGACCGCGCGGTCCTCGGTGGCGTTGATGTGGTCGCCGGCAAACATGGCATCGCGGCGTTTCGGCACGCCGGCTTCATCCGCCAGTTGCATCAGCAATGCCATGGTCTGTGGCGTGATGCGGTTCTTGGAGTAATCGAGATACAGGCCTGCGGCTTCCAGCGAGAACTGCTCGACGCGTTGTTCCGCGGAGCCGGCGGCAAACCACTCGCGCATCGGCGTTTCGCGAATGGCGTCGTGGTGTTGCAGAAGTGAGTGCCAGGCGTGGAGGTCTGTGGGCATGCGTGCGGGATTCTTTGAAGGACTGCGCGGAAGTACCGTTTCAAGCTTGGTTTTTCGGCTAGGTAGCATGGCTCCCCGGCAGCCAGCCAGGCTGGCCTTGCGCAACGGTCAGAAGCCTCTCAAGTATAACGCGCCCATCTGGCGCGACTCGGCGTTTTGGCGGCAAAAGACGGCATTAGTGCTTCCGGGGGGATCGGTCGCCGGGCGCATGCCTGCGCGCGCTGGCGCTGTTCTCCCGTCAGCCGGGCCGGCCGAGCCGGCGCGCGACGGCCCGCAGCGCTGGCTCACCGCCCGCCACGCATACCCCGCCCACGCAGATCACCGCCACGCCGAGCGCAGTGATCCAGTCCGGCAACTGGCCGAACGCCAGGTAGCCGATGGTCGTCGCCGACAGGATCTGCAGGTAAAGGAAGGGGCTGAGGAATGAGGCGTCGGCGTACTGGAAAGCGCGAATCACAAAATAGTGGCCAATCGAGCCGGTGACGCCGGTGCTCAGCAGGAGCACGGCTTGCAGCGGCGTGGGTACCGCCTCGAACCAGAAGAAGGGCACCAGCAGGGTGGTCAGGGCGGCGCCGGTCACGCCGCTCTGGATCAAGGTGGTCATGGGCGCGTCATGCGCTGCAATGCGCCGCGTCAGCATCTGCATCAGCGCGAACACCAGTGCCGACAACAAGCCCAGCGCAATGCCGGGCCCGCTCAACTCGCCGCCGGGGCGCACCACGATCAGCATGCCGATGAAGCCGATCGCTACACCGCTCCAGCGGCTGACACGCGCATGCGCGCTTGGGCGCTCGCCCAGCAGCCAGGGCGACAACGCCACCACGAACAACGGCGCGCAGAAATTCAGCGCCGTGGCCTCGGCCAGCGGCATCAGCTTGAGCACGCTGAAGAACACCAGTGTGGAGACCAGCATCATTCCCCCGCGCAGCCACTGCAGGCCCGGTTTCACGGGGCGCCATTGCTGGCGCACGCGCGCCGGCCCGAGCAGCAGGAAGATGGCGGCCACATGGCCCACGTAGCGTACCCACGCCACGCCCACCACCGGCAGGCCCTGCTGGGTCAGCGTCTTGCTGCTGGCATCCAGCAGGCTGAGTATCCATTGGCCGAGCACCAGCAGGGCCACGCCGGTGAGCAACTGGCGCCGGGCCGGCGAGGTGCCGGCAGCCTGCGCGCGGGCGCCGCCATCCGTCGCCTTGCTCATGCCTGCCGCGCCCGCAGCAGAGCATTGAACAGGTCGCGCACCGGCAGGTAGAGCTCGCTCGCGGTCAGGCCGGCGGGGCCAGTGCCCTGCGCCACCAGGTGGTCGGCGGCGCGCCCGTGCAGCCAGACCGCGGCCTGTGCGGCCTGCAGCGCCGGCATCCCCTGGGCCAGCAGGGCGCCGATCATGCCGGCCAGCACGTCGCCGGTGCCGGCGGTGGCCAGGCCGGCATTGCCGGTCGGGTTGATCGATAGCGACACGCTGCCAAGCGCATCGGGCGGCGACGCGATCACCGTGCCCGAGCCCTTGAGCACGACTACGGCCTGCCACTGGGCCGCCAGCGAGCGCGCCGCCGCCAGGCGGTCGCGCTGGATCTCAGCCACACTGATGCCGGACAGGCGCGCGGCTTCGAGCGGGTGTGGCGTCATCACGCGCACCGGCGGGCCGCCGCCAAGCATGGCGGCAAGCGCGGGGTCCGCGGCCAGCAGGTTCAGCGCATCGGCATCCAGCACCAGCGCGGGCGGCTCGGTGGCGGCCACGCTGGCTTGCAGCAACTGCGCCAGCTGCTTGCGCGCCGCCGTGCCCGTGCCCATGCCCGGGCCGATCACCAGCGCGGACATATTGGTCAGCTCGATCTCCGCGATCGGGTGCAGCATCAGCTCCGGGTGAACAGGGTCGATCAGCGGCGCGGGCTGCGCCAGGAAAGCGATGTGCACGCGCCCGGCGCCGAGGTGCTGCGCGGCACGCGCGCCAAGCAGCGGTGCGCCGGTCATGCCGATGCCGCCGCCGATCACGGCGAGCGAGCCGAACGTGCCCTTGTTGGTCGCATGGCGCCGCGCGGGCAGCGCCGATGCAAACGACGCCGGCACGCTGACCATGGCGCAGGCGGACTGGGCCGGCGGATAGAGCAGGCCGAGCGGGGCGATATCGACCTCGCCCGCGCAATCGCGCCCGTCGAGCGTGAGCAGGCCCGGCTTGGCGCCGATGAAGGTGAGGGTGCGCAAAGCGCGTACCGCCGGCGCGCCGGCGCCGGTATCGGCGAACAGCCCGCTCGGGATGTCGAGCGAGAACACGGGCAGCCGGGACTCGGCAAGGTGCGCGATCCACTGCGCCGTGAAGCCATCGGCGGCGCGGTTCAGGCCAATGCCGAACAAGCCGTCGACCAGCGCGCAGGTGTCCGGGGGAAACGGCGGCAGGGTGCCATGGCAGGCGGATTCCGGCATGGCGTGCAGTATCACGCCGGCCGCGCGCGCCTCCAGCCAGGCACGCGCGGCGTCGGCGGGCAGGCGATCGGGCTCGGCCGTCAGCCACACCTGCACCTGGCGCCCGGCCTGGTGCAGGCGGGTGGCGGCCACCAGCGCGTCGCCGCCGTTGTTGCCCGGGCCGGCCAGCAGCAGCAGCGGGCCCGCGGGCGCGTGGTGCGCCAGCCAGGCCGCCGCGGCGGCGCCGGCCCGGGACATCAGCGCGAAGGCGGGCAGGCTGGCCATGGCTGCCGCTTCGATGTGGCGCACGGCCGCCACGTCGTACAGCGGGATCGCGCTGGCGCTTGCCGCGTCCAGGGGCAGCCAGGCATCGTCGGGCAGCGCAGCGGCCAGCGTGGGAGAAGTCGGGGCAGAGCTTTGCATGGTCAGCGTGGGCCTAAGCCGTAGCGGTCGGGGGTCAGGCCATCCAGGTCGATGCCGGGGCGATTGCCTGCGATCAGGTCGGCGGCAATGCGCCCGGAGCCGCATGCCATCGCCCAGCCGGTGGAGCCGTGGCCGAGGTTGAGGTACAGCCCGGGCACGGCCGTGGCGCCGATCAGCGGCGGGCCATCGGGCAGCATCGGGCGCGCGCCGGCCCACAGCGTGGCCGTGCCATAGTGGCCTGCAACCGGGAACCAGTCGCGCGCCACCTTGAGCAAGGTGTTGATGGCCGCGGGGCGCAGGTCGAGCTTGCGCGAGCCGAGCTCGGCGGTGCCGGCAATGCGCAGGCGGTTGCCCATGCGGGTGATGGCGACCTTGTAGGACTCGTCCATCAGCGCGCCCAGCGGCGCCTGCAGCTCGTCGCTGACGTGCACGGTGGCGCTATAGCCTTTGACGGGGTAGAGGGGGATGCGCAGGCCCAGCGGGCGCAACAGCGCGGCGCTGGCGATGCCTGCGCTGACCAGCACGCGATCGACGGTGAGCGTTTCGCGCACGCCGCGCGCGCTGCGGGCATCGCCGGCAGCGGTGCTGCGCAGGTCAAGCGAGAGCTTGCCGCCTGGCAACGGCCGCAGCGCGCTGGCGTCGCTGTCCATGACAAAGCGCACGCCCGCGGCCTCGGCCAGCACGCGCAGCCGGCGCACGAACATCGGGCAATTGCCGGATTCGTCCTCGGGGAGATGCAGCCCGCCGGCCAGCGGCGTATCGGTGGTCAGGCCAGGCTCGATGCGCCGGCAGCCGTCGGCATCGACCAGCCGGTGCGCAACCTTGTGCTCGCGCAGCAGGGCCAGCGCCGGCTCAGCGAGATCCCGGTCGCGCTGGGTACGGAACAGCTGCAGGTAGCCTTGAGACTGCTCGTAGTCGATCTGGAGCTGGCCGCGCAGCGCATGCAGGCATTGCCGGCTGTAGAAGGCCAGGCGCTGCATGCGCAGCTTGTTGAGGCGGTAGCGCTCCAGCGTGCATTCGCCCAGCCAGCGCGCGATCCAGCGCCACATGGCCGGATCGGCGCTGGGCCGGAACAGCACGGGCGAGGTGCTGGCGAAGAGGTTGCGCAGCACCTTGCCCGGCATGCCCGGCGCCGCCCAGGGTGTGACATAGCCCGGCGCGATCACGCCAGCGTTGCCGAAGCTCGACTCCTGCGCCGGCGCCGCGCGCCGCTCGACCACGGTTACGTCGAAGCCAGCCTCGCGCAGGTACCACGCGGAGCACACGCCGATGACACCGGCGCCGATGACGATCACATGCATGGCGCTCCGTAGGTTACTTCAGTCACATCAGTCACTTCAGTTACTTCAGCTCTTTTTGCATCACCACATCGGGCAGCCAGGTGACGATCTGCGGCCACACGGTGACGATGCCGATGGCCACCACCATCATCATGAAGAACGGCAGCGAGACCCGCGCTATGTAGTTACTGTCCTTGCCTGTCATGCTCTGCAGCACGAACAGGTTGAACCCCACGGGCGGCGTCACCTCGGCGATCTCCACCAGCAGCACGATGAATATCCCGAACCATACCAGATCGAAGCCCGCGGCCTGCACCATCGGCAGCACCGTGGCGGTGGTCAGCGCGATCATGGAGATGCCATCGAGCGCGGTGCCCAGCAGGATGTAGATCACGGTCAGCACGGCGATCAGCGCCCAGGGCGACAGGTGCATCGAGGCCACCCATTCCGCCAGCGCGCGCGGGATGCCCGTAAAGCTCATGGTCACGGACAGGAACGAGGTGGCACCCAGCACGAACATGATCATGGCGGTCAGCCGGGTGGCCGACATCAGGCTTTCCCAGAACGCCTTGCGGGTGAGCGAGCCGCCCACCCACGCCAGCGCCAGCGACGCCACCACGCCGTAGGCGGCCGCTTCCGTGGCGGTGGAGTAGCCGGTGATCATGATCCAGGTGATAAAGGCGATCAGCACGATGCACGGCATCAGCTGGCGGATCGAGGCGAGCCGCGAGCGCCAGTTGAAGGCTTCCGCCTTCGGCGTCTTGTCCGGGTTCGACAGCGCCCACACCACGATGTAGCCGGAGAACAGCAGCATCAGCAGCAGGCCGGGCAGGAAGCCGGCCAGGAACACGCGGATGATCGACACATCGGCCGAGACCGCGTAGACCACCATGGTGATCGATGGCGGGATCAGGATGCCGAGCGTGCCGGCGCACGACAGCGAGCCCAGCGTCACGCGCTCATCGTAGCCGCGCCGGGTCAGCTCGGGCAGCGCCGACTTGGCGATGGTGGCGCAGGTGGCGGCAGACGAGCCCGACACCGAGCCGAAGATGCCGCAGCCCAGGATGTTGACGTGCATCAGGCGCCCGGGGAGCCAGTTCAACCACGGCGAGAGCCCGTTGAACATCTGCTCGGACAGCTTGGTGCGAAACAGTATCTCGCCCATCCACACGAAGAGCGGCAGCGAGGCCAGCGTATACGACGCGCTGGACGACCACCACGCATTGGCCAGGTTGACCAGCGCATCGCGATCGGCAAACACCACCAGCCCCACCCAGGAGGTGACGGCAATGGCCACGGGAATCCACGCGCCGATGACCAGGAAGCCGATCATCACCACCAGCAGGATCAGGGAAACCAGGACGGTGCTCATCAGACGGTCTCCCCGAAGTCGCCGGCGGCCAGCTTGGCTTCCTGCGCCAGCTGGTAGCGCGGCTTTTGCTTGCGCGCCACGCGCAACAGTTCGTCCAGCACCGCCAGCATGAAGCCGGCACAGCCCAGCACCGCAAAGCTCTGCGGAATCCACAGCGGCACCACGATCTGGCCCTGCGACACATCGCCGATCTCCCAGCTCGCCCAGGCGAAACTGAACAAGGCCCAGGTCGCGTAGGCGGCGAACACCGCGCAGATGGTCAGCGAGATCAGCTCCAGCCACCAGCGCACGCGCGGGCTGACGGCCTCCAGCAGCATTTCCACGCGCACGATGCCGCCGTGCTGGAAGGTCTGGCCAAGTACGAGGAAGGCGGAGGCGGCGCACAGCCACGCAACGATGTCGTCGCCGCCCTTGAAGATAAACGTGGTCTCGCGCGAGAACGACATCAGGATCATGATCAGGCAGACCCCGAGGATGCACAGCGCGCCGAGCACGGCGAACAGGTCAAGCAGCCGGTCCAGCCAGCGCTTGTTGACGGAAGTGGCTTGCATGGCGATTGGGGAGGGTGGATGCGGTGAAAAAGAGGCAGTGAAAAAGAGGGCGCGGGAGGCTTGCGGCAGCAGGGCCACGGCGGCGGGCAATGCCGCCATGGCAGGATACGGACCGCTGGTTTCCCGCTACGGCGCTGACTAGGGCGCCAATGACGGCACCAATTACGGCACCAATGACGGCGACGCCTACTTCTTGTAGGCGTCCAGGATGGCCTTGCCGTCGTCGCCGGCGCCCTTGGCCCAGTCTTCCACCATCACCTGGCCAAGCTTTTGCATGTCTTGCTTCAACTGGGGCGAGGGCGGCTGCACCGTCATGCCGTTCTTGCCGAGCACGGCCAGGTATTCACGTGTCTTTTGCTCCGAGATCTGCCAGCCGCGCTTCTCGGCTTCGGCCACCGTCTTGAGCAGGGCATCCTGGGTTGGCTTGTCCAGCGCGGCAAAGGACTTCTTGCTGACCACCAGCATGTTCTTCGGCAGCCAGGCATCGACGGTGTAGAAGTACTTCACGCTCTCCCAGACCTTGGTGTCCACGCCCGTGGCGCCCGAGGACATGAACGAATTGACGGTGCCGGTGGCGAGCGCCTGCGCCAGGTCGGCGGCCTGGATGGTCACCGGCTGCGCGCCCACCAGTTCGGCGATCTTGGAGGTGGCGGGGTTATACGCGCGCCATTTCAGGCCTTTCATGTCGGCCGCGGCGTTGATCGGCTTGTTGGCGTAGATGCCCTGCGGTGGCCAGGCCACCGCGTACAGCAGCTTCATGCCTTGCTTGTCCAGCACCTTGTCGGTGACCGCGCGCGAGGCCTGCCACAGCTTGTAGGAGTCCTGGTAGCTGGTCGCCAGGAAGGGCACCGCATCCACGCCGAATACCGGGTTCTCGTTGGCCAGCAGCGACATCAGGATCTCGCCCATCTGCACCTGGCCGGTCTGCACGCCGCGCTTGATCTCGTTGGCCTTGAGCAGTGAGCCGTTGGGATGGATCACGATCTTGAGCTTGCCGCCCGTGGCCTTCTCCACGTCGGTGGCCATCTGCTGCAGGTTTTCGGTGTGGAGGTTGCTCACCGGGTAGCCGGTTGGCAGGTCCCATTTGGTATCCGCCCGCGCGGCCGACGTCATCACGGCAGCGGTGGCAAGCACCCCGCCCAGCAACATGCACTTCAGTGTGGCCTTCCCTTGCATCGATCTCTCCTGGTTGGTCGTTGCGGCTACGTTTTGTCTTGGTTTTTGTTCTGAAGTCGTCTTGCCCGCGCCACCTGGCTCAGGGGTGGCGCGGGTTACCCCGGTTCTTGCCGCGGCGCCTCAGGCGGCCGGCTTGATGATGGATTCCAATGCAATTGCCGTGCCCAGCAGTTGCGCGTCGCGCAACGCACCGTGCGAGAGCATCAGGCCCACGGGCAACTCGTCCGGCTGGTGGCAGGGCAGCGAGATGGAGCAGCCATCGAGGAAGTTGAACGCCGACGTATTGCGCAGCAGCAGGGCGTTGGTGCGGAAGAACAGTGCGTCGTCCGCCACCAGCGGGGCGATCGGCGGCGCCACCATCGGCACGGTGGGGCAGGTCACGGCGTCGAAGCCTTCGATGCGGGCCGCAACCCGCGCGATCCAGTCGAGGCGGGCGCGCATCAGGTCCACGTAGTCGGCCGCGCTCATGGCCGCGCCGCGGTCGATGCGCGAGGCGACGCGCGGATCGTATTGTTCGCGCCGCGTGGCCAGCACGTGGCGGTGGATGGCATGCGCCTCGGCGGCGGTGAAGCCGCCGCCGGCGTTGATGCTGGCCAGCTCGGCCAGCTCCGGCAGGTCGATGTGCTCGATCTGCACGCCGGCCGCGGACAGCCGGCCGAGGGCGCGGTCGAACGCGCGCGCCACCGTGTCATCGAGTCCGTCGAGCAGGACCTGGCGCGGAATGGCCAGGCGGATGCCCGCCGCGGCCTTGATGACGGGGAGCACCGCCTGGTCGGCGATCACGCTGTCCACCAGCACGCAATCCTGCACCGTGCGCGCCATGGCGCAGGCGGTGTCCAGCGTATAGGAGAGCGGGAAGGCGCCATCCAGCGGCACGCGCCGGGCGGTCGGCTTGAAGCCGGTCAGCCCGCACAGGGCAGCCGGGATGCGGATGGAGCCGCCGGTGTCGCTGCCCAGCCCCGCCACGGCCAGGCCCAGCGCCACGGACACCGCGGCGCCCGACGACGAGCCGCCGGGAATGCGCGCGACCTGCTTGTCCGCGGGGTTCACCGGCGTGCCGAAATGCGGGTTGATGCCCACGCCCGAGAAGGCGAACTCGGTCATGTTGGTGCGCCCGACCAGCGCCGCGCCACTCTCGCGCAACCGGCGCACCACCGTGGCGTCGGCCGTGGCCGCCAGCGCGTCGCTGCGCACCGGCGAGCCGGCGCGCGAGGCTTCGCCGGCGATGTTGAACAGGTCCTTGACCGAGACCGGCAGGCCCGCCAGCGGATGCAGCGGCTTGCCCGCCCGGGTGGCCGCATCGGCGGCCTTGGCGACCTGCGCGGCGGTGTCGAAGGTGGTGTGCAGGAACACGGCGTGCGCGTCCGGCTGCTGCGCGTGCTGCGCAGCCTGGGCGATCACGTCGGCGCGGGAGATCGCGCCATCGCGAAGTCTTGTCTGTAATGTATGGATATCCGTGGGCATGGGGCTCGCGATCAGTCGCGCTCAGGAGGGGTCGGATCGAGTCTATCCAGTGCGTCCGCGCTGCGCAACCAGCCCATGGCGGGGCACGCCTGCGTCCCCGCGATAGTGCGCAATCCGCGTTTCCCGCCCTTTTTTCGTGCAGAATCCACGGTGACATCCCCGATGTTTTGCTTGGATTTATTTTGTGTTTATCCTCATAATTTGTTAATAAACTGTCAAGCCAAATATGGTGGCCGGGACCTCGGGGATACACCTAGTCATCCTTGTCGTTCCGTGCGTACACCAACCCCTGAAAGGAGTGAAGACATGGCGCGTAAGCCAGCAACCGAGCCAGCAACCGAGCCAGCAACTCAGCCAGCCGCCGATCAAGCCGAGGTTGGCCACGCTCACGCCAGATCCGCGGCCAGCGCGCTGGCGCGCCCGCCCGGCCCCAATATCGTTTCGTCCTCGCACCTGGTGTCGGAGCGCAGCCCGGAGCTGTCGGAGTTCGAGTTCGGCCTGAACACGGCCTACAACGCATACAGCCGCTGGGTGGTGCGCTGCATGGGCGCCTCCGGCGTGCGCGACCTGACCTTCCTGGACGTGCTGGTGCTGCATCACGTCAACCACCGGGCGCGTCCCAAGCGGCTCGCCGATATCTGCTTCGTGCTCAACGTCGAGGATACCCACCTGGTCACCTACGCGCTCAAGAAGCTGCAAGGCCTGGCGCTGGTGGAGGGCGAGCGCATCGGCAAGGAAGCCACCTACATCACCACCCCCGCCGGCACCGAGGCCTGCGCGCGCTACCGCGAGATCCGCGAGCAATGCCTGACCAGCAATTTTTCCGCCGGCAGTGCCGAGAACGTCGAGATCGGCGAGCTGGCACGGCTGCTGCGTGTGCTGACCGGCCTGTACGAGCAGGCCGCACGCTCGGCGACGTCCCTGTAGCAGCAAGCACACCGCGCGCGGCCGGCCTGCGCCCCGGCCGCGCTGCCGCATGACCGCCCGTTTT
Organism: Cupriavidus sp. MPR-AND1C; assembly: GCF_058809705.1. NCBI lineage: Bacteria > Pseudomonadati > Pseudomonadota > Betaproteobacteria > Burkholderiales > Burkholderiaceae > Cupriavidus > Cupriavidus sp. MPR-AND1C. The sequence goes on from NZ_JBXASU010000018.1 coordinate 63,105, forward strand.
TTCCCCGACATCTCCATCACGCCCGAGAAGGAAGCCCCCGCATGCCACAGTCGCTGCCATCCTCCGCCGCCGTTGTTTCGGACCGTCGCCGCTGGCAATTCTGGATCGATCGCGGCGGCACCTTCACCGATGTGGTGGGGCTTCAGCCGGACGGCACGGTGGTCACGCACAAGCTATTGTCCGAGAATCCGGAGCAGTACAGCGATGCCGCCGTGGCCGGCATCCGCCACCTGCTGGGGCTGGCGCCGGGCGAGCCGGTCACGCCGGCGCAGGTGGAAGTGGTGAAGATGGGCACCACCGTTGCGACCAATGCCTTGCTGGAGCGCAAGGGCGAGCCGGTGGCGCTGTTCATCACGCGCGGCTTTCGCGATGCGCTGCGCATCGCCTACCAGAACCGGCCGCGCCTGTTTGACCTGAACATCGTGCTGCCGGAGCTGCTCTACCGCGAAGTGGTGGAGGTGGGCGAGCGCCTGGATGCGCAGGGCGAAACGGTGACGCCGCTCGACCAGGCCGCGCTGCGCGCTGACATGCAGCGCGTGTTCGACAGCGGCATCCGCGCCATTGCCATCGTGTTCCTGCACGGCTACCGCCAGGCGGCGCACGAGCAGGCCGCCGCGCGGATCGCGCGCGCGACCGGCTTTACGCAGATTTCCGTCTCGCACCAGGTGTCGCCACTGATGAAGCTGGTCTCGCGTGGCGACACCACGGTGGTGGACGCCTACCTGTCGCCGATCCTGCGCCGCTATGTCGGGCAAGTGGAGCAGCAGATGCCGGGCGTGCGCCTGCAGTTCATGCAGAGCAGCGGCGGCCTGACCGATGCGCACCGCTTCCAGGGCAAGGACGCCATCCTGTCCGGCCCGGCCGGCGGCATCGTCGGCATGGTGCGCTCGTCGCAGAGCGCGGGCTTCGGGCGCATCATCGGCTTCGACATGGGTGGCACGTCGACCGATGTCTCGCACTTCAACGGCGATCATCCCAACGATTTCGAGCGTGTGTTCGAGACCAGCGTGGCGGGCGTGCGCATGCGCGCGCCCATGATGAGCATCCACACGGTGGCCGCTGGCGGCGGCTCCATCCTGCATTTCGACGGCAGCCGTTTCCGTGTCGGCCCCGATTCGGCCGGCGCCAACCCGGGGCCGGCGAGCTACCGGCGCGGCGGCCCGCTGGCAGTGACCGACTGCAATGTCATGCTCGGCAAGATCCAGCCGCGGCATTTCCCCGCGGTGTTCGGCCCACGCGCCGATGCCGCGCTGGACCGCGACACGGTGGTGGCCAGGTTCGCGGCGCTGGCGCAAGCGGTAACGCAAGCGACCGGCGATCAACGCAGCGCCGAGCAGGTGGCCGAAGGCTTCATCGAGATCGCGGTCGGCAACATGGCCAACGCCATCAAGCAGATCTCCGTGCAGCGCGGCCACGACGTGACCGGCTACACACTGACCACCTTCGGCGGCGCCGGCGGGCAGCATGCCTGCCTGGTGGCGGACGCCCTCGGCATGCAGACCGTGTTCGTGCATCCGCTGGCGGGCGTGTTGTCGGCTTACGGCATGGGCCTGGCAGACCGCACCGCCATGCGCGAGCGCGCCGTGGAGACGCGCCTGGACGACAGCGCATTGCCCGCGCTGCAAGCCACGCTCGATGCGCTGGCAAGCGAAGCGCGGCAGGAATTGCTGGAGCAGGAAGTCGCCGAGGCGCAGATCGATGTGGTGCGCCGCGCGCACCTGCGCTATGAGGGCACGGATTCGGCGCTGGTGGTGCCGTTCGGCACCTTGCCTGCCATGCGGGCGGCGTTCGATGCCGCGTACCGCCAGCGCTACGCCTTCCTGATGCAGGGCAAGCCCCTGGTCGTGGAAGCACTGTCGGTGGAAGCCATCGGCAGCAGCGAGCCACCCGAGGAGAAGCTGCCCGACGCGCAGCCGCGCTGCGGCGGCCCCGTGCCGGCGGAACTGGTGCGCATGTTCAGCGGCGGCGCCTGGCATGACACTGGCCTGTTCCCGCGCGATACGCTGCGCCCCGGCGACGTGCTGCCGGGTCCGGCCATCATCGCCGAGCGCAACGCCACCACGGTGGTCGAGCCCGGCTGGCAGGCTGAGCTGACCGCGCGCGACCACCTGGTGCTGACCCGCGCGGTGCCGCGTCCCCAGCGGCGCGCCATGGGCACCGACGCCGATCCGGTCATGCTGGAAGTGTTCAACAACCTGTTCATGTCGATCGCCGAGCAGATGGGCCAGCGGCTGCAGAACACGGCGTACTCGGTCAACATCAAGGAGCGGCTCGACTTCTCCTGCGCCATCTTCGATGCCGGCGGCAACCTGATCGCCAATGCCCCGCACATGCCGGTGCACCTGGGCTCGATGGGCGAGAGCATCAAGACGGTGATCGCGCGCAACGCCGGGCACATGGCCGATGGCGATGTCTACGTGCTCAACGACCCGTACAACGGCGGCACGCACCTGCCGGACGTGACGGTGATCACGCCGGTCTTCGACGAGGCTGGCGCGCAGATCCTCTTCTACGTCGGCTCGCGCGGCCACCATGCCGATATCGGCGGCATCACGCCGGGCTCGATGCCGCCGGACTCCACGGTGGTGGAGGAAGAGGGCGTGATGATCGACAACTTTCCGCTGGTGAAGGCCGGCGTGCTCGACGATGCCGGCATGCGCGCACTGCTGGCGGGCGCGCGCTACCCGGCCCGCAATATCGACCAGAACATGGCCGACCTGCGCGCCCAGGTGGCAGCCAACGCCAAGGGCGTGGAGGAGCTGCGCAAGATGGTGGTGCAGTTCGGCCTGCCGGTGGTGCGCGCCTATATGGGCCATGTGCAGGACAATGCCGAGGAGGCTGTGCGCCGCGTCATCACCGCGCTGAAGGATGGCGCCTATCGGTACCCGCTGGACAATGGCGCGCAAATCCAGGTCCGCGTGAGCGTGGACCAGGCCAGGCGCGAAGCCGTGGTGGACTTCACCGGCACTTCGGCGCAACTGCCCAACAACTTCAATGCGCCGCGCGCGGTTTGCATGGCGGCCGTGCTCTACGTGTTCCGCACGCTGGTCAGCGAGGACATCCCGCTCAACGCCGGCTGCCTCAAGCCGATCAACGTGATCATCCCCGAAGGCTCCATGCTCAATCCACGCTATCCGGCCTCGGTGGTGTCTGGCAATGTGGAAACGTCCTCGTGCATCACCAACGCGCTGTACGGCGCGCTGGGCGTGGTGGCGGCCAGCCAGGGCACCATGAACAATTTCACGTTCGGCAACGCGCGCTACCAGTACTACGAGACCATCTCCGGCGGCAGCGGCGCGGGGCAGGGTTTCAACGGCTGCGACGTGGTGCAGACCAATATGACCAACTCGCGCCTGACCGATCCGGAGGTGCTGGAATGGCGCTTCCCGGTGCGGCTGGAGAGCTATGAGATCCGGCCTGGCTCGGGTGGCGCGGGGCAGTGGCATGGCGGCAACGGCGGCATCCGCAAGGTGCGCTTCCTGGAGCCGATGACGGCGTCGATCCTGTCCAACAACCGCTTGCATGCGCCGTTCGGCATGGCCGGCGGCGAGCCCGGCGCGATGGGCCGCAACTACGTGGTGCGGGGTGACGGGAGCGAGCAAGCGCTGGGCCATGTCGGGCGTTGCGAGATGAAAGCGGGCGATGTCTTCGTGGTGGAAACGCCGGGAGGCGGGGGCTACGGCAAGGTGTAAGCGCCCGGCGGGGCGAGCAGGGGTGCAATGCGCCGGCTCGCCGCGCGCGCGTCACGGGTGCGGCGAATTTTCATTCCCGGTCATTTCCATTGATTTCCATTCATTTCCAACAGATCAGTCTTTCGTCACTTCCTGAGTTTTCGATCCAGTATTTTCGGCAGATTCGGCGCGCCGGGCGCCGCTGCCGGACACATCGCGTTGCAGCAAACTCCTTGACTTATCTTCAGGTGATTCCTAGGTTTATGAAGACCCTGGGGGGTGAGGCCATCGTGCAGCATGTGGCCATTCCCGGGGGGCAAGGGAGGGACCACAGTGACGCCACGCAGCAGATCAATCGTTCTTGGTATCGCATTGATTGGCGCATTGATTGGCGCGCTTGCCGCAGGCGGGTGCTCCAGGCCGGAGCCGGGCCGGGTCCTTGACGAGGCGAAGCAGGCCGGCCGGGGCCCGGAAACGTTCCGGCATGCATCGGAGGATTATTTCCACGACATGGATCGTGGCGTTGCGCTGACCCGGGAAGAAGTCGCCGGCCGCGATATGTGGCTGGTGTGGAGCGGCGGCAACGACCGGTTCTGGGACGACATGACGAACTTCACGTTCGGCGCGTTCGACCTGCTCAAGTCCATCAGCTCACATCCGAGCCAGGGCTATTCCCGCGACACCCGCTGGCGCTACCTGGGCCTGCTCAACGAGCCCTGCTTCGAAAAGCCCGCGGGGCCCGATCCGCAGCGTTTCGGGCTGTGGCTGGACCAGCGGGCCAAGGATTGCCCGGCCGATCCCTTCGAGAACGAGCAAGCCTATCCGGGCGTCAGGATTGGCGCGCGCGGCACCACGTTCGCCAATGGCGCGAAGCTGCCGGTGGGCTCTTACTACGGCTACCCCACGGGGATCATCGGCTTGCGGCTGTTTCCCAACCCGGCCTTTGACGAGAAAGCCGCGAAGGCATGGGATCCGCAGCGCTATTACACCGATCCCAAGTACTACAACCGCGCGGATCTCGTGCGGCCCTACCGCGTTGGCATGGCCTGCGGTTTTTGCCACGTGGGCCCGAGCCCGATCCATCCCCCCCGGGATCCCGCGCACCCGCAATGGCCCGAGCTGAGCTCCACCGTGGGCGCGCAGTACATGTGGGTGGACCGGCTGTTCATCCATAACGCATCGACGCCCGAAGGCCGGCAGAACTTCATGTTCCAGCTCGTGCATACCTTCCGCCCGGGCACCATGGATACCTCGCTGGTGTCCACGGACAACATCAACAACCCCCGCACCATGAACGCGCTCTACGACCTGACGTCGCGCATGGGCGTGGCCAGGCGCATCGGCGAGGAAAAACTGGCCGGGGGCGAGCTGAACAACCGGCAGCTCAACGACTTCGTCAAGACCGGCGCGTTGACGCAGTTCTACACGCCGCCCGACACGGTATGGACGCCGCACGTCCTCAAGGACGGCGCCGATTCGGTCGGCGTGCTGGGCGCATTGAACCGGGTGTACCTGAATATCGGGCTGTTCAGCGAGGAATGGCTGCTGCACTTCAATCCCATCCTCGGCGGCAAGGCGATCTCGCCCATCGAGCTGGCGGTGGCGCAGAAGAATTCGAGCTACTGGGCGGCGACGGAAGCCGGCACGATCAACATGGCGCTGTTCCTGCTGAAGGCAACCCCGCCGGACCACTTGAGCGATGCCCCGGGCGGCGCAGGCTTCCTGGCGGACGCTTCCACGCCGGCCGGCGCGCAGGTGCTCGACCGGGGCAAGGTCGTGTTCGCCGACACTTGCGCGCGTTGTCATTCCAGCAAGGCGCCGCCGCCGCCGGCCCGCCTGAACCTGCGGAACTGCGCGGGCCCGAACTATCTCGCCTGCTTCATGCGGTACTGGAAATGGACGCAGACGGACGAGTTCAAGACGCAGATGCGCGCGGTGGTCAAAGCGCCGGACTTCCTGGCGGGCAACTATCTGTCGTCCGATGCGCGCATTCCCGCTACGCTGCTGCGGACCAACGTGTGCAGCCCGCTCGCGACCAATGCGTTGCGCGGAAATATCTGGGACAACTTCTCGTCGGAGTCATACAAGACGCTGCCCTCGGTCGGGGCCGTCACCCTCAACGACCCCTTTACCGGCGAGCGCTGGCAATACCGGATGCCGGCCGGCGGCCGTGGCTATACCCGCGTGCCCTCGCTGATCAGCGTCTGGTCGACGGCGCCGTTCCTGCTTAATAACGCGCTTGGGCCCTTCAGCGAGGATCCGTCGGTTGCCAGCCGCATCCAGGTCTTCGACGCGTCCATCGAGCAGCTGCTCTGGCCCGAGAAGCGCGTGCATGACGACATCCTGGGCGCCAAGGTGCCGGGCACCATCGATCGCACCACCGAGCGCAGCCAGATTACCGTGCCGGAGGGCTTCGTGCCGGACGCGCTAAAGCCATTGCAGGGCTTCATGCACCGCTATGCGCCGTGGCTGGTGGGGGCGGGCGGCGATGTGACGATCGGGCCGGCGCCCAGGCGCATGCCGGTCAACCTGCTGGCCAATATCCAGCCGCTGTCGGAGACCAGCGATGTCGGGGCCAAGGCCGAGCATGCGGCCAGGTTGGTGGGCTTTGCGCTCAAGCTGAGATCGGACCTGGCCTCCGTGCCGGAAGGTGCGACCGACGCGGATCTGGGCAAGACTTACGCCGACCTGGTCAAACCGATGCTGGCACTCAGCAAGTGCCCGGACTTTGTTGTGAACCGCGGCCACTACTTCGGCACGGCGGAGTTCAACAACCAGGCCGGCCTGAGCGCCGATGAGCAATCGTTCGGGCAGGAGCCGGTATTGAGCGATGACGACAAGCGGGCCTTGATTGCCTTTCTCAAGACGTTTTGACGTAGGCGACGCGGCGGGGATATGTCTGCTCCAGACGAACAAGCATGGGATTACGTGATCGTCGGTTCCGGCGCGGGTGGCGGCACGCTCGCCGCGCGGCTGGCGCAGGCCGGCATGCGCGTATTCCTGCTCGAGGCCGGCAACGATGCGGGCGAGCCCGGCACGGCTTGCATGCCGGAGGACTACGAGGTGCCGGCGTTTCATGCCTGCGCCTCCGAGAACCCGGCCATGAGCTGGAATTTCTTTGTGCGCCACTACGCGGACGATGCGCAGCAGCGCAGGGACCCGAAGTACGGCGGCGAAGGCGTGCTCTATCCCCGGGCGGCGACGCTCGGCGGCTGTACCGCGCACAACGCGATGATCTTCCTCTACCCGCACGACTCCGACTGGGACGGCATTGCCGAGCTGACCGGCGACCACTCGTGGAAAGCCACCCGCATGCGCCGGTACGCCAAGACGCTGGAGCAATGCCGGCACCGTCCGCTGTGGGCGCTCGCGCGCCGCCTTGGCTTCGATCCCACGGCGCACGGCTGGGACGGATGGCTCAGCACCGAGCGCGCGTTCCCGCTGGAAGCGCTGACCGACGATGCGCTCACGCGCCTGATCCTGGGCTCCATGGAAATGGCCGCGCGCAGCGTGCCGCGGCGCCTGCATGCGCTCCTGCGCTTCTTGCGCTGGCAGGGCGATCCGAACGCCAGGATCTGGGCAAGGCGATGTTTCGAAGGCGTTTGCTACACACCGCTTTCCACACGCGGGCATGCGCGCCACGGCGCGCGCGAACGGGTGCTGGAGGTGGCGACCCGCCTGCCGTCGTGCTTGCATGTCGAGATGGACGCGCTGGCCACGCGCGTGCTGCTGGACGCGCACGGCACGGCAACCGGTGTCGAATACCTGAAGGGCAAGCGCCTCTATCAGGCCCATGTCTCGCCAAGCACGGCGCCCGGCGTGCGCCATGAAGTGCACGCGCGCCGTGAGGTGATCCTGGCGGGCGGCGCGTTCAATACGCCGCAACTGCTGATGCTGTCGGGCATTGGCCCTGCCGAGCACCTTCGGGCGCACGGCATTGCCGTGAAGGTGGATTTGCCTGGCGTCGGGCGCAATCTCCAGGATCGCTATGAGGTGGGCGTGGTAAGCCGGATGGCGCAGCCGTGGCGCATCCTTGATGGCGCCCGCTTCCAGAAGGACGATCCGGCCTATTGCAGCTGGCGCGACCGCCGGCAGGGGGTCTATACCTCCAACGGCGTGGCGATCGCGGTTGCACGTCGCTCACGCAAATCCGCGCCAGTGCCGGATGTGTTCTGCATGGCGCTGGTTGCGCATTTCACCGGCTACTTCCCGGGTTACTCCAAGCTACTCGCCCAGAGCAACGATGCACTCACCTGGGCCATTCTCAAGGCACACACGCGCAACCGCGCGGGCACGGTGCGGTTGTGCAGCGCGAATCCGCTGGAGCCGCCCTTGATCAATTTCCACTATTTCGAAGAAGGCGGGGCGGGGGCGGACGAGGATCTGCGCGCGGTGATCGACGCCATCCGCTTTGTGCGCAAGCTGGCAGCGCCGCTGGCTGAGCGCGGCGTGATCGTGCAGGAGCAGCTTCCTGGCGCGCACCTGCGCAGCGACGAGGAGCTGGGCGGCTATGTGCGCGACAACGCCTGGGGGCATCACGCCTCGTGCAGTTGCGCCATCGGCGCGCGCGCGGCGGGCGGCGTGCTGGGCAGCGATTTTTCCGTGCATGGCACGCGCGGGCTGCGGGTTGTCGACGCGTCCGTCTTTCCGAGGATTCCGGGCTTCTTCCTGGCCAGCGCGGTCTACATGATCGCCGAGAAGGCTGCCGATGTGCTCTTGCACGAAGCGAAAGCCGCGGCGAGGGTGGCGGAGAAGGCGGCGGAGAAGGTGTAGGCAGGCGGGACATTGGAGGTGCAAACATGGCATACGACGTACGCACGCTGCTGGAAATGCGCCAGGACGAGCTTGACGATCTGTTTCGCAACAGCCCGGCCGGCGATATTCCGGATGGCGAGGCCACCGGCACCGCGATCATCTCGCCCGGCACCGTATTCACCGAGAGCATCGCCAAGATGATCAACCTCTTTGCCTGGCAGGGAAAGGTCTTCGACGCCAGGCGCGGCGTTCTCAAGAACCGCGTCTCCATCTTCGGGCTCGAGGCGATCCTGGCGAAGGTGTACAAGGGCGAGAGCTGGCTTGACCAGAAGGAGTGCGTTGTCCTGGACTATTCCGCCACATCGCTGGTCGCGCATTGGATCCGTGACGAGATTCGCTGCATCGCGCCCGGCGTATATCTTGGCAAGGTGTACTGGGACAAGCATCGCCTGATCGATTTCTGCCTCGCGTTCCGATGAAGCGCAGAGCGTTCCTGGTCGCTGGCATTGGCGGGGCCGGTGCGTTGCTGGTCGGCTGGTCGGTGCTGCCGCCTCGGCAGCGGCTGGCCACGTCGCAGCCGTTGCCGGCGGTTGGCACGCAGGTGGGGCTCAATGGCTGGGTCAAGGTCGCGGCGGACAACACCGTCACCATCATGATGTGCCGCTCCGAGATGGGGCAAGGCGTGCACACCGGCCTGGCCATGGTGCTGGCCGACGAGCTGGATGCCAACTGGGCACAGGTGAAGGTTGAGCACGCGCCCGTGGACAAGATCTACAACAACCTGGAAGTCGTCGTGGAGGATCTCCCGTTCCGAGCGGACGACGACGGCGTGGCCAGGCATCTGGCCGCCTGGCTGACCCGCAAGCTCATGCGCGAGATCGGCGAAATGGTGACAGGCGGCTCGTCGAGCCTCAATGACCTGTGGAACCCGATGCGCGAAGCCGGCGCATCCGCCCGCGCGATGCTGATCGGCGCGGCGGCGGCGCGGTGGAACGTGCCAGCGGGCGAGTGCGGCGCGCAGGACGGCAAGGTACTGCATCCCTCCGGGAAAACAGCCACCTTCGGTGAACTGGCGGCCCAGGCCGGGAGGCTGCCGCTGCCGGCAAAGGTGGCGCTGAAGACGCCATCCGAATTCAAGCTGATCGGCAAGGACCTACGCCGCATCGAGGCCGCATCCAAGATCGATGGCACGGCGCGTTTTGGCATCGACGTGCTGCCCGAGGGCCTGCTGTACGCCAGCGTGACGATGTGCCCGACCCTGGGCGGCACGGTGGCGAGCTTCGACGGCGCGGTTGCCGCCGCGATGCCGGGCATCGTCAAGGTGCTCGCGGTCGATGCCTACAACGGCGGCACCGGCGGGGTGGCGGTGATCGCCGATAACGCGTACCGGGCCATGAAGGCGCTGGATGCGGTCAGGATCGTGTGGAACCCTGGCGCCGCCGCCTCGCTGTCCAGCGCGGAGGTGAGCCGCCGCCTCGCGCAGGCGCTGGATGCCTCCGACGGCCACGCCTATTACCGCCATGGCGATGTCGAAGCGGCATTGAAGTCAGCCGCCAAGCCCGTCAGCGCCGAGTACAGCGCGCCCTACCTCGCGCATGGGGCGGTGGAGCCCATCAACTGCACGGTGCAGGTGCGCGACGGCGCGGCCAGGGTTTGGGTCTCGACGCAACTGCCTGGCCTGGCGCGCCGGGCGGTATCGAAGGTCCTTGGCATCGATGCCGACAAGGTGGATGTGCAGCCGCAACTGATCGGTGGCGCGTTCGGGCGGCGGCTGGAGGTGGATTTCATCTCCCAGGCTGCCGCCATCGCGCGCGCGGGCGGTGGACGGCCGGTGCAGACGATCTGGTCGCGCGTGCAGGACACCACGCACGACTTCTACCGGCCTGCCTGCCTCTCGCGCTTCAAGGCCGGGCTCGACGGCGCGGGCAACCTGGTGGCCTGGCACAACACGTCGGCCAGCCAGGCGATCGTGCCGGCCATGCTGGCGCGCTTGCTTGGCCTGCCGGGCCTGGGCATCGACAAGACCACGACAGAAGGCGCATTCGACCGGCCCTACGAATGGCCGAACGCGCGCGTCGGGCATGTGATTGTCGACCTGCCGGTGCCGGTGGGCTTCTGGCGCTCGGTGGGCCACTCGCACCAGGCATTTTTCACCGAGAGCTTTATCGACGAGCTGGCGGCGGCCGCTGGCAAGGATCCCGTTGAATTCCGCGCCGGCCTGCTGGCCAGGCATCCGCGCCATCTGGCCGTGTTGCACATGGCAGCGGACAAGGCCGGCTGGGCAAAGCCGTTAGGGAAGACGGCAGACGGTGCCGCACGCGCACGCGGGGTGGCGCTGCACGAGGCATACGGCAGCATCGTCGCGCAGGTGGCGGAGGTATCCGTGGCGCCGGACAAGACCGTGCGCGTGCACCGCGTGGTGTGCGCGATCGATTGCGGGCTGCCGGTGAATCCGAACCTGATTCGCCAGCAGATGGAGAGCGCGATCATCTTTGGCTTGTCGGCCGCGCTGTTCGAGGAGATCACGATCGTCGACGGCCAGGTGCACCAGAAAACGTTTGGCGATTTCCCCGTCATCTTCATGAACAACTGCCCGGCCATCGAAACCTACATCATGCCAAGCCAGGACCATCCCCAGGGTGTGGGTGAACCGGGCACGCCGCCCATTGCGCCGGCAGTGGCCAATGCCCTGTTTGCGCTGACAGGACAGCGCCTGCGCGCGTTGCCCTTGAAACTGGCCTGAGCCCCGGGAGAAAGCCATGCTGCCCCTGAACATCAACGGTAAGACCGTCTCCGTGCAGTCCGACCCGGACACCCCGCTGCTGTGGGTGCTCCGGTGCGAGCTGGGGTTGACCGGCACCAAGTATGGCTGCGGCATCGGCGTTTGCCGGGCCTGTACGGTGCAGTTGAACGGCGCGCCGCAGGTCGCCTGCATGAGCCCGGTCTCCACGCTGGCCAATATCCGGATCGTGACCATCGAAGGCTTGCGCGGCGCGCAGGCGCAAGCCTTGAGGGCGGCCTGGCTCGATCTGGACGTGGTGCAGTGCGGCTACTGCCAGAGCGCGCAGCTCATGACCGCCAGCGCGCTCCTGAGAAGCATCCCGAAGCCCAGTGATGCCGACATCGATAGGGCGATGGCGCACATTGTCTGCCGCTGCGGCACCTACCCGCGGATCCGCGCAGCCATCCACCAGGCCGCCGGGCAGCCACGCACCTGAGGCAGCCCCGCCCGGCGAGGGTTTTTACCGATAACGTGAACGCAGGGCGCGACAAAGAATGAAACCCCGATTCCTGTTCAGGTTGTTTTGCGCCATGCCCATCGCGGCGAAACCGCCCTTCGCGCTCACAAGCGGGTTGCGTCCGATCATCCATGGCATGGCGTGCCGATTCACGCCGTGCTGACCGGTCCCGGCGCGGTTGGCTTGCCTGGGCATCGTCAACGAGCCACCAAAGAGCTAGCAGCGAGCCACCAAGGAGACCCCATGCCGGACAACGCAAGCTGTGCCCACGCGGCCACGGCTGACTTTCACCGCCTGCTGGCGCGCGAGCTGCCGGAGCACGACGAGCAGGACTGGGAAGACGCGCAGCGCGGCTTTGTCGGCACCATCCCCAATGCCAAGGTGGCGCGCGCCAATGGGCACGGCGTGTGGAACCTGGAGGCCTACGGTTTTCTTGACGCCGCCGAGGCGCCGGATACCGTCAACCCCAGCCTGTGGCGGCAGGCGCGCCTGAACCGCATCCACGGCCTGTTCCAGGTCACGCCGCGCATCTTCCAGGTGCGCGGGTTCGATATCGCCAATATCACCTTTATCGAAGGCGACACCGGCGTGATCGCGCTGGACGCGCTGACCTGCCCGGAGACCGCCGCGGCGGCGCTCGCGCTGTACCGGGCGCATCGCGGCAACCGCACGTTGCACACCGTGATCTACAGCCACAGCCACGCCGACCACTTCGGCGGCGTGGCTGGGCTGGTTGACGAGGCCGATGTGCGCGCCGGGCGGGTCCAGGTGATCGCGCCCTCCGGCTTCATGCACCACGCCATCGCCGAGAACGTGATCGGCGGCGTGGCCATGGCGCGCCGCGCGCAGTTCCAGTTCGGCCACACGCTGGCCAAAGGGCCGGCGGCGCAGGTGGATGCCGGCCTGGGCAAGACGCTGCCAATGGGCCGCTCGACGCTGATCGCGCCGACGCGGTCGATCGAGGCCGAGCACGAGATCCACGTGATCGACGGGCTGGAGATCGAGTTCCAGCTCACGCCCGAGACCGAGGCGCCCTCCGAGATGCACCTCTTCATCCCGTCCGAGGGCGCGCTCAACCTGGCCGAGAACGCTACCCACAATTTGCACAACCTGTGCCCGCTGCGCGGCGCCAAGGTGCGCGACGCGCTGGCGTGGTCCAAGTACCTGCACCGCGCGCTGCGCCGCTACGGCCCGCGTACCGAGGTGGTGCTGGCCCAGCATCACTGGCCGACCTGGGGTGCGGAGCGCGCCCGGCGCTTCCTGTCCGAGCAGCGCGACCTGTACCGCGTGCTGCACGACCAGACCGTGCGGCTGATGAGCCACGGCCTGAAGGCCGGCGAGATCGCCGAAGGGCTGCAACTGCCGGAGCCGCTGGCCAGGCGCTGGCACACGCGCGGCTACTACGGCACCGTGTCGCACAACGTCAAGGCGATCGTGCAGCACTACCTGAGCTGGTACGACGCGCATCCGGCCAACCTGCATGCGCTGCCACCGGTGGCCGCCGCGCGCAAGCACCTGGAATACATGGGCGGCATCGACGCCGTGATGGCCAAGGCCCGCGCCGACTACGAGCGCGGCGAGTTCCGCTGGGTGGCCGAGGTGCTCAAGCACGCGGTCTACGCGCATCCCGCGCATGCCGAGGCGCGCGAGCTGGCGGCCCGCGCGCTGGAGCAGATGGGCTTCCAGGCCGAGTCGGCGACGTGGCGCAATGCCTACCTGCTGGCCGCGCGCGAGTATCGCGAAGGGCCGCCGCAGGCCAATCCGCAGGGGCCACCGGCCAACGCGCTGATGGGCGCGATGAGCAACGAGCTGCTGTTCGACGCGCTGGCGGTGCGCATCCACGGCCAGCGCGCGCAGGGCATGGCGTGCCAGATCGGCTGGCAGTTCACCGACAGCGGCGAGCATTGGGTGAGCACGCTGTCCAACTGCGCGCTGAGCAGCCTGCAGGTGGAGGCGGCCGATGTGGCCGATGCGGCGGACATGGCGGGCACGCCGGACGTGGTCATCGAGACCAGCCGCGACACGCTCGACGCCGTGCTGGCCCGGCGCTGGACGGCGGCCGAGGCGGTGGCGCAAGGCCGGCTCGCGCTGCGCGGCGATGTGTCGCTGCTTGCGCGCTTCATGGGCTTGCTGGACCAGTTCAGCGGCAGCTTCCCGGTGGTGGACGCGGCCCCCTGGCCGGACCGCTGAGCCTGGTCGCGGTGAGTCGGGTTCGAGTGGTTTGCGTGGTTTGAGTGGGAAAAGTGTCTTATGGGGCGCAATTGACCGGGATGTCGCCCGGCCCGCGTGATGGCTGCGGAGCTTGTCCGGGCCGCAGCCGCCTTTGTCCGTCAAGCCGCCTCTGCTGCAACGCGGGAAACCCCCCTCGACAAGGTATAATCCCGGTTTCCCGCCAGCACGGCGCCCCAACCAGCGGCGCCGGCCGGTAGCAGCCCCTACCTCCTGCCCTCCCGACCGCTCAGACCATGGCGCATTTCTCGTGCTTCCCCGGTGCATTGGCGCTTTCCGCCTTTCGCCAGCAACGCCTGCTCACCGCCCTCAAGCAGATCGACGCCGACATCGAGTCGGTACACGGCCAGTTCCTGCATTTTGTCGACACCGACGTGCCGCTGTCGCAAGACGACAGCGCCCGCATCGCCGCGCTGTTGACCTATGGCGCGCCTTTCGAGGCACAAACCGACGGTGATCGCTTTGTGGTGATTCCGCGCTTCGGCACCATCTCGCCGTGGGCCAGCAAGGCGACCGACATCGCGCATAACTGCGGCTTCGAGCACGTGCACCGCATCGAGCGCGGCATCGAGATCACCGTGATCTGCAAGAAGGGCCTGCTGCGCGGGCGCAAGACGCTGGATGCCGGCACGCGCGCCGCGGTGGCCGCGCACCTGTTCGACCGCATGACCGAAAGCGTGGTGGCTTCGCGTGAAGACGCCGCCGGCCTGTTCCAGGAACTGCCGGCCAAGCCGCTGCGCTTCATCGATATCTCCGGTGGCCGCGCCGCACTGGCGCAAGCCAATACCGAAATGGGCCTGGCCCTGTCGGAAGACGAGATCGACTACCTGGTCGATGCCTACGCCAAGCTGGATCGCAACCCGACCGATGTCGAGCTGATGATGTTCGCCCAGGCCAACAGCGAGCATTGCCGCCACAAGATCTTCAACGCCACCTGGACCATCGACGGCGTGCAGCAGGACAAATCGCTGTTCGCCATGATCCGCAACACCCACCAGCTCAACCCGCAAGGGTCGATCGTGGCGTACTCGGACAACTCCGCGGTGATGGAAGGCGATGTGGCCGAGCGCTGGTTCCCGCGCGGCGCCGAGCAGAAGTACGGCCGCCATGAGGCGCTCACCCACACGCTGATGAAGGTGGAAACGCACAACCACCCGACCGCCATCTCGCCGTTCCCCGGCGCCTCCACCGGCGCCGGCGGTGAAATCCGCGACGAAGGCGCCACCGGCCGCGGCGGCAAGCCCAAGGCTGGCCTGACCGGCTTCACGGTCTCCAACCTGATGCTGCCCGACGCCGTGCAAGGCTGGGAAAACGCGCGCGACGCCGCCCAGCCGGTGGCGCACCGCAACCCGGACGACAAGGTGAGCGTGACCGGCAAGCCGGACCGCATCGCCTCGCCGCTGCAAATCATGACCGAAGGCCCGCTTGGCGGCGCCGCGTTCAACAATGAATTCGGCCGCGCCATCCTGGGCGGCTACTTCCGCGTCTACGAGCAAAACGTGGGCGGCACCGTGCGCGGTTATCACAAGCCGATCATGATCGCCGGCGGCATCGGCAACATCGACGCCGGCCACACGCACAAGAAGGCGCTGCCGGCCGGCTCGCTGCTGATCCAGCTGGGCGGCCCGGGCATGCGCATCGGCATGGGCGGCAGCGCCGCCAGCTCGATGGCGACCGGCACCAATACGGCCGACCTGGACTTCGATTCGGTCCAGCGCGGCAACCCGGAAATGGAGCGGCGCGCGCAGGAAGTCATCAACGCCTGCTGGCAGCTCGGCGACGACAACCCCATCCTGTCGATCCACGACGTGGGCGCGGGCGGCATCTCCAATGCCTTCCCCGAGCTGGTGGACGGCGCGGGCCGCGGCGCGCGCTTCGACCTGCGCCAGGTGCACCTGGAAGAGTCGGGCATGAGCCCGGCCGAGATCTGGTGCAACGAGTCGCAGGAACGCTATGTGATGGCGGTGGCGCCGGAGTCCTTCCCGCTGTTCCAGACCATGTGCCAGCGCGAGCGTTCGCCGTTTGCCGTGGTGGGCATCGCCACCGAAGAGCAGCAGCTGCAACTGGTCGATGCGCATGTCGACGCGGCGCTCAAGGAACACTATGCCGTGAACATGCCGATGGACGTGCTGCTGGGCAAGCCGCCGCGCATGCACCGCGACGTCAGGCACGTGGAGCAAAGCCTGCCCCCGGTGGACGTGACCGGCATCGCGCTGGACCAGGCCGTGCGCGACGTGCTGCGCCACCCGACCGTGGCCAGCAAGTCGTTCCTGATCACCATCGGCGACCGCACGGTCGGCGGCATGAACGCGCGCGACCAGATGGTCGGCCCCTGGCAGGTGCCGGTGGCCGACGTGGCGGTGACCACGCTCGACTACAAGGGCCGCGCCGGCGAAGCCATGACCATGGGCGAGCGCACGCCGCTGGCCGTGATCAACGCCCCCGCTTCGGGCCGCATGGCCATCGGCGAGGCGCTGACCAACCTGGCCGCCGCGCCGGTCAAGGACCTGGGCAAGGTCAAGCTGTCCGCCAACTGGATGGCCGCCTGCGGCGTGGACGGCGAAGACGCCAAGCTGTACGACACCGTGCACGCGGTCGGCATGGAACTGTGCCCGGCGCTGGGCATCAGCATCCCGGTGGGCAAGGATTCGCTGTCCATGCGCACCAAGTGGCAGGACGACGGCGTCGACAAGGAAGTGGTCGCGCCGGTCTCGCTGATCATCTCGGCGTTTGCCGCCGTGGATGACACCGACCGCACCTTGACCCCGCAACTGCGCACCGATGCGGGCGACAGCGTGCTGATCGCCATCGACCTGGGCCGTGGCAAGAACCGCTTGGGCGGCAGCATCCTGGCGCAGGTGACGCAGCAGGTTGGCGACACCACGCCGGACGTGGACAGCGCCGAAGACCTGAAGAACTTCTTCAACGTGATCCAGCGCCTGAACCGCGAGGGCAAGCTGCTGGCTTACCACGACCGTTCCGACGGCGGCTTCATGGCCGCGCTGGCCGAGATGGCCTTTGCCGGCCATTGCGGCCTGTCGCTCAACGTCGACATGCTGGCGCTGGACCCGGTCCAGGAACAGGACTTTGGCGACGCCAAGAACTGGGCGCAGCAAATCTCCGGCCGCCGCGACGAGCAGACCCTGCGCGCGCTGTTCTCGGAAGAGCTCGGCGCGGTGATCCAGGTACGCCAGGAAGAGCGCGACGGCGTGTTCGCCGTGCTGCGCGAAGTTGGCCTGTCGGCCTGCAGCCACGTGGTGGGCAAGCCCAATGCCACCGACCAGATCGAGATCTACCGCGACGCCAAGAAGGTCTTCGGCGCCGCGCGCAGCGAGCTGCAGCGCACCTGGAGCGAAGTCAGCTGGCGCATCGCGCGCCTGCGCGACAACCCGGCTTGCGCCGACAGCGAATACGATCGCGTGCTCGACGCGGCGGACCCGGGCATCTCGCCGGTGCTGACCTTCGATCCGGCACAGGACATCGCCGCACCGTTCGTGGCCACCGGCGCGCGTCCGCGCGTGGCGATCCTGCGCGAGCAGGGCGTCAACTCGCAGATCGAAATGGCGTACAGCATGGACCGCGCCGGCTTCGACACGCATGACGTCCACATGAGCGACCTGATTGCCGGGCGCGCCAACCTGGCCGACTTCTCCGGCTTTGTCGCTTGCGGCGGCTTCAGCTACGGCGACGTGCTGGGTGCCGGTGAGGGCTGGGCCAAGACCATCCTGTTCAACGCGCAGATGGCCGAGCAGTTTGCGGCCTTCTTCAACCGCCAGGACACCTTCGCGCTGGGCGTGTGCAACGGCTGCCAGATGATGAGCAACCTCGCCCCGATCATCCCCGGCGCGGGCGCATGGCCCAAGTTCACCCGCAACCAGTCGGAACAGTACGAAGCGCGCTACGTCACCGTGGAAGTGCAATCCTCGCCGTCGATCTTCTTCGCCGGCATGGAAGGCAGCCGCATCCCCATCGTGGTGGCGCACGGCGAAGGCTTCGCCGACTTCTCGCAGCAAGGCGACAAGAGCCAGGCCCAGGTGGCGCTGCGTTTCGTGGACAACCACGGCGCGCCGACGCAAACCTACCCGCTGAACCCGAACGGCTCGCCGGACGGCATTACCTCGGTGACCACCACCGATGGCCGCTTCACCGTGCTGATGCCGCACCCGGAACGCGTGTTCCGCACCGCCACCATGAGCTGGGCGCCGGACGCCTGGAAGCAGGTGGAAGACGGCGGCAGCCCGTGGATGCGCATGTTCCGCAATGCGCGCAAGTGGGTGGGTTGACCGGCCTGCTGTTGTTTGCGCTGTAGAAAGACAAAAGCCCGCAAGCGGGCTTTTGTCTTTTCTGATCGGGGCATTTGCCGAAGCCGGGGAACGGGCCAAAGCCGAGTGCCATGACGACGGCTGTCTCTCCCTCTCCCCTCAGGGGGAGAGGGCCGGGGAGAGGGGTGGCTTAGCTAGGAGCCACTGCAAGCGAAGCCCGTGGTTTCCCCGCTCAAGCCACCCGCCGCGTACTCCAGGCCTGATAAACGAAGTACAACGGCCGCTGCGGGTCCGATTGCCTGGCCGATGCCGGCGCCGCGCCGCGGATCTGCATGGTGACCAGCACCATGCGCGCGGCTTTCACGGGGGAGTAGCGGTCGCGCAGCGGCAGCATGGGCAGCACGGCGCGCCATTCCGGGGGCAGGCCATCGTGGCTGAAGGTGCCGAGCGCACAGTAGCCCCATCCTTCGGATGTGAGATGCCAGAGTTGCCGGTAGGGGCTGCCGCCTGATGCCACTGAAGCCATGGTCTCTCCCGTTCGCGTGCCGGTGCCCGCGGCGGGAGATCGGGCGGGCTTGCGCTATCCAGGTTGCGTGCCGGCCAGGGTGGCGGCAACGCGCATGGCCTTGATATTACCCATGTGCGGCGACGGTGGGAATGCTCGGCGCGCCTTGTGAGTGCGGCAGCATGCACACCACACGCCGCGTCGGGTGCCCGGCAACCAGTGCATCACCCAGAGTTCGTCACTTGCCGGCGGCGGCGCTTTCTTGTCCTACAGCCCGCTGAACCAGTTATACCCCTGGTCTTCCCAGTAGCCGCCCGGATTCTCGTTGGTCACGAAGAGCGCGGCGATATGCTTGGGGTTCTTGAAGCCGAGCTTGGTCGGCACCCGCAGCTTGAGCGGGTAGCCATACCGGGCGGGCAGCGGCTCGCTGCCAAAATCCAGCGCCAGCATGGTCTGCGGGTGCAGCGCGGTTTCCATGTCGAGGCTGGAGTAGTAGCGGTCCGCGCATTTGAAGCCGATATAGCGGGCGGTGGTGTCCGCGCCGATGCGTTCCAGGAAGGTGCGCAGCGCAACGCCGCGCCATTCGCCGATCGCGCTCCAGCCTTCGATGCAGATATGCCGCGTGATCTGCCCCGCCTGGGGCAGCGCGCGCAGTTGCGCCAGGCTCCATGCGCGCTTGTCGGCGACCCGCCCGGAGACTTCGAGGCGGTAGCCGGCACCGTCGACCTCCGGCACGTCGTACTCAGGATAGAAGGCGTTGAACGGGAAGGGCTGCGTGACCTGGCTGCGCGCGTAGGTGGTGGCGAGCCGGTTGCGGTTGAACAGCCAGGCCTGCACGCGATCGTTCCAGCGCGACATTGACCACAGCACCTTGTCCACGGCATCACCATCCTGCATGGTGCAGCCGGCCAGCATGGACAGGGCGCCCAGCGACAGCGAGGAGCGCAGCAACAGGCGCCGCTGGAGCTGCACGAGCTGGGGCTTGAAATCAGCCGCGCTTGGCGGCTCCGCGGCCGGCATGACGATCCGCTTGTCATCGTTGGGGGCGCTCATGCTTGGACATCTCCATGGCCAGCGCGCCCGGCGCGTCCGGTCAACATTGGCAACAAGGTGGCCGGCACCAGGATGACCAGCGCCAGGTGAATCACCACAAAACCCACGATCCCCGCCATGGCAAGGAAATGCACATGGCGCGCCGTGTCGAACCCGCCAAGCAGCGTCGCCAGCCAGTCCAGCTGCACGGGCTTCCAGATGGCCAGCCCGGATGCCACCACCAGCACGCCCAGCAGCAGCACCGCCACATACATCAGCCGCTGCACCGCGTTGTAGGCGCCAGGCCGATGCGGCAGGCGCAGCCGGATGGCAAGCGACGCGTCACGCAGGACGCCGCGCGCGCTCAGCGGCAGGAAGTGGCGCCGGAAATGCCGTGTGGCGAGGCCATAAGCCAGGTAGGCCAGGCCATTGGCGGCCAGCAGCCACATGGCCGCGAAATGCCATGCGATCGAGCCACCCAGCCAGCCGCCCACCGTTGCCCAGGCCGGGAATTTGAAGGAAAACAGCGGCGAGGCGTTGTAGATCGCCCAGCCGCTCATCACCATGCAGGCCATGGCGAAGGCGTTGATCCAGTGCGTGGCGCGCACGACCAGCGGATGGACGACGGCGCGCCGCGCGGGTGCGGAGGAGGGGAGCTTGCGCATGACGGGGAACGTTGGCGGGACAGCAAGGATCCAGGCCGGACGGCGCCGGCCCGGGCGGGTCCTACATCGGGGGCACCACGCCTTGCTTGCCGGCCGAGATAAAGCGCGCGGTCAGCCCGCCGTCGGCGCCTTTGCTGGCAAACAGCACGACGTGCGCGCCGGGGATCAGCAAGGAGCGGTCGCCGGGTTCCAGGTTGACGATGGGCACGTCGTTGGGAATCACGATGCGCTTTTCGCCGTCGGGGTACTTCACGGTGATAGTGCGGCCGTTGCTGACCACCACGTTGCCCACGGTGCCGTTGGTCATGCTGCTGTTCTTGCCGAGGTCCCACGCACGGTGGCCTTCGCCGCTGCCACGCATGCTCGGCGGGAACACGTGCACCTCGAGCGCCTTGAGCGAGCCATCCGCCTGCGGCACGGCGGCCGAGCCGATATAGCTGCCGGCCTTGATCTCATCGACTTTGGCCAGCGTCACCGCGCGCACCGCGGTGTCCTTGGTCAGGCCCACTTCCAGGTCCTGTCCCGAGCGCGTGCGCACCTTCAGCGTGTCGCCGGCGAAGGCGGTCACGGTGCCGCGCACGCCGGTCGGCGTGGCGGCGGGAGCGGGCTGCGCCAGCACTGCGGGCGCAGCGGCAAACATGGCGCCGGCGAGCAGCGCCGGGGCCACCAAGGTACGTGTCAACCTACTCGAAACGATCTTCATCCTGGAACTCCTGGTGCGTGGAAAGTGCTGCGTAGGTTAGGGTGATGGCCGGGTCGCTCGGGTGACTTTTTGATGACAAAAAAGTCATAAATCGGGGCTCCGGCCACCGCTAGAATGGCGGCATACCGTTGAATGGCATTGCGCATCATGAGCATCCTCGTCATCGAAGACGACCCCAAGACCGGCGATTACCTCAAGAAGGGCTTGCGCGAAAGCGGCTACGCCGTGGATCTCGCGCGCACCGGTACGGACGGCCTGCACATGGCGCTGGAGCATGCCTATGACCTCGTCGTGCTCGACGTGATGCTGCCGGGCATCGACGGCTGGGAAATCATGCGCACGCTGCGCGCGCGGCGCGACCTGCCGGTGATCTTCCTGACCGCGCGCGACCACGTCAACGACCGCATCCACGGGCTTGAGCTTGGCGCCGACGATTACCTCGTCAAGCCGTTCTCGTTCATCGAGCTGGTGCTGCGCATCCGCACGCTGCTGCGCCGCGGCGTGGTGCGCGAGGCGGAGGTGTTCGAATTCGCCGACCTCAAGCTCGATGTCCTGCGCCGCAAGGTGACGCGCCAGGGCGTGGAGATCGTGCTGACCAACAAGGAATTCCTGCTGCTGCACCTGCTGGTCAAGCGCCAGGGCGAGGCGCTGTCGCGCACGCTGATTGCCGCCGAGGTGTGGGACATGAACTTCGACAGCGACACCAATGTCGTCGACGTGGCCATCAAGCGGCTGCGCGCCAAGGTCGACCAGCCCTTCGACAAGAAACTCGTCCATACCGTGCGCAGCATCGGCTATACCTTCGGCGAGGGCGCGTGAAATCCTGGTCCTCGCGCTCGCTGACCGCGCGCACCACGTTGTCGTTCGCCGCGATTGCCTGCGTGGTGATCGGCGCGCTGGGCGCGTATTTCTACCAGTCCGTCAAGACCTCGATGGAGGCCCGAGCCGATCTGCAGCTGATCGGGCGCGTGGCGCATTTTCGCCGGCTGGCCAGCGATGTGTACACCGTGGGCGAGCTCAAGGACCGGCCTTTGCTGTTCGAATCCATGCTCGGCGCCGAGCGCGACGTGCTGATTTTCCGCAAGCCGGGCGAGCCGCCGTTCATCCATGTCAACCCGGACAACCTGCCGGTACCGGCAAAGCTTGCGGCGTCCCCGCCGGGCGACGGCGCCGGCCTGAGCGCAGCCAGCATCCTGCGCACCCGGCTGGACAACGGCGTGCCGGTGCACTGGGCGGCCGCGATGGCGCGCTCCAGCGAGGATGGCGGCGTGGTCGAGGTGATCGCCGCGCATCCGATGAGCAACGAAGTGCGCATGCTTGCCGCCTACCGCGACCGCGTGGTGCTGGCCGCGCTGGTCGGCATGCTGGCGGCGACCGCGCTCGCCTTCTTCGCCATCCGGCGCGGGCTCAAGCCGGTTGGCAGCATCGCCGCGCGCGCCGCCGAGATCAGCCCCGCCAGCCTCGCGGTGCGCCTTGATGAGCGGGATGCGCCCGCCGAGCTGCGCGGCCTCGTTGGCGCGTTCAACGCCATGCTGGACCGGCTGGCCGACGGCTACGAGCGGCTGTCCCAGTTCTCCGCCGACCTGGCCCACGAGATCCGCACGCCCGTGGGCGCGCTGATCGGCCAGACCCAGGTCACGCTGAACCAGTCGCGCCGGCCGGAGGAATACCAGGACGTCCTCGAGTCCAACCTGGAGGAGCTGAACCGGCTCGGCCATATCGCCGAGAACATCCTGTTCCTGGCGCAGGCCGACCATGCCGGGCTGGTTATCGAGCGCGTCCCGGTGTCGCTGCCTGACGAGCTCAACAAGATTGCCGAGTATTTCGAAGGGCCGGCGGACGAGAGGGCGATGACATTCGACGTGGAGGCACGCGGCACGGTCTGGGCAAATCCGCTGCTGTGCCGTCGCGCCATCAACAACCTAGTGGTCAATGCCGTGCGCTACGGCACGCCGGGCAGCGTGGTGCGGCTCAGCAGCACCGAAGAGCCTGATGGCGTCGTGGTTGCGGTGGAGAACCAGGGCGAGGCCATCCCGCAAGGCCAGCTCGACCGCTTGTTCGACCGCTTTTATCGCGGCGATGCGGCGCGCAGCCGGGTCACCGAGTCCAACGGCCTCGGCCTGGCTATCGTGAAGGCCATCATGGTGCTGCACGGCGGCGGCGTGACGGCCAGTTGCCCCGCGCCGGGGCTGGTGCGGTTTGCGCTACGGTTCCCGCGGCAGCAGGGGCAGGCTTGCTGAGCTTGCGCGCGGGGGATCCCCGCGCGCTTCATTGCCGTCTGGTTTCTGGCGTGCCAGCAGCGTGCCGGCGGCGTTACAGCAGCGTATCGAGCAGATCCGGCCCGAACACCTCGCGGTGCACCCGGTCCGCCTTCACCCCACGCGCTTGCAGCGCCGCGCGCTGTGCCTGCATGAACGGCAGCGGCCCGCACAGGTAGAAGTCGGCATCCGCAAGATCTTCGTTGGCCAGAATCACATCGATATCCATGCGGCCGGGCAGGGCGGGTTGCGCCAGAAATTCCGCCGGTTCCTCGGATTCCAGGAAAAAGTGCGTGCGCAGCTCGGGCAGCTTGCGGGCGGCATGCTTGACGTCCTTCAGGTGCGCCACATGCGAGGCCATGCGCGCGGCGTGGCCGAATACGACCTTGCGTGAAGGATTGCGCTGCGCGACGGTGTTCAGCGCGCTGATCATGGGCGTGACACCGACGCCGGCCGAAAGCAGCACGATGGGGGTGCTGGGCTCGATGCGCGGGGCGAAGTCGCCAAAGGGCTGGCTGACCAGCAGCACGTCGCCTTCGCGGGCGTTTTCATGCAGCCAGTTCGAGACCGTGCCGGCGGGCTGGTCCTCGCCATTGCCGCGCTCGCGCTTGACCGAGATGCGCCAGGTCTTGCCGTTGGGCGCGTCGGACAAACTGTACTGGCGCTGCTGGAAGGCGCCGGGGGAGAGTTCCACCACCACGGAGATGTACTGCCCGGGCAGGAAGTCGGCCAAGGTGGTGCCGCCGACGGCTTCGAGCGTGAAGGCGGTAATGTCGGCGCTTTGTTCCTCGCGCGCGACGATGCGCACGGGCTGGCGGTGATCGGGGCCGGTTTGCGCGTGCGCGTAGAGGCGGGCTTCCGCGGCGATCAGTTCGGCGGCGAGCAGCCAGTAGGCTTCGTCCCAGGCGGCGACCAGCGCCGGGGTGGCGGCATCGCCGAGCACTTCGCCGATGGCGCCGAGCAGGTGGCGCGCGACGATGGCGTAATGGCTGGGCTTGATGCCGACCGAGGCGTGCTTGTGGACGATGCGGCTGACCACCGGTGCCAGGGCGCTGTTGTCGCCATAGTTGGCGGCGTAGGCAAACACGGCGGAGGCGAGCGACTGCTGCTGCGAACCGTTGGCCTGGTTGCCCATGTTGAACAGGTTGGTCAGCTCGGGCCGATCGGCAAACATGTTGCGATAGAACGTCTGGGTAATGGCCAGGCCATGTTCGCGCAGCACGGGCACGCTCGCGTCGATCAGGGGTCTCGATTGTTCGGACAGCACGGCAACCTCCAAAGATGTGCAGAAAATGCAACAAAAAAGAAAAACGACTCCGCAACGTGGTGCGGTGGCGGCGTACGGTCTGGGTGCTGTCCCGGTTCAGCCTGGACGCGGTCAGATGGTGACGCCTTGGAGCCGATTTTATTAAACATGCATTTGCAATGCAACATAAAATTTGCGGCGGCGCGCAAAGATGTATCTTTGGTCCATGTTAGACTGCGTTGGCCGTCACACTGAGGCCCAGTGCCCGCCACAGCCCCATTCTGGCTACCCCGTGCGTCATCGCCGCAAACCGGATTCCTTCCATGAGACTGACCGACTACACCGACTACAGTCTGCGGACCCTGATCTATGTCGCGGTCCATCCGGGCGAACTGGTCACCATCCAGCACATCGCGGATGCGTTCGGCATTCCCAAGAACCACCTGATCAAGATCGTGCAAAAGCTCGGCCAGGCCGGCTTCCTGCATACGGTGCGCGGGCGCGCCGGCGGCATCGCGCTGGGCCGGCCGGCGTCGGAGGTCAATCTGGGCGAGGTGATCCGGACCATGGAGTCGGATTTCAACCTGGTGGAATGCTTCCAGGGCGACGACAACCACTGCATCATCACCCGCGTATGCGGCTTGCGCGGCGTGCTGTCCGCGGCGTTGCGCGCCTATTTCGAGGTGCTGGACGCCTATAGCCTGCAGGATCTGGTGGAGAAGCCTGCGGCGCTCACGCGGGCGTTTGGCGACGGCGGCGCGGCCACCCTGGCCGCCATCCCGGTCAAGAACGTGACGCGCAAGGCCAAGGCCTCCAAGGCGACAGCCGAGGACGCTGGCGAGCAGTAAGCCGGCGTTGCGCCGGTCTCCCGGCTGGCGAGGCCGGCCCGGGTTCAGGCCGGCGTCTTGCGAAACGAGATGGCGAAGCGGTTCCAGCTGTTGATCGTGGCAATCAGCAGGGTCAGGTCGACCAGCTCGGCGTCGCTGAAGTGGGGGCGAACCGCTTCCCATGCAGCGTCGGGCACATGATCCTGGGCGACCAGCGTGAGGGCTTCCGTCCAGGCCAGTGCGGCGCGCTCGCGGTCGGTGAAGAAGGGCGTTTCACGCCAGGCCGACAGGGTGGCCAGGCGGCGGTCATTCTCGCCGCCCTTGCGCGCATCGGTCGTGTGCAGGTCGATGCAATAGGCGCAGCCATTGATCTGCGAGGCGCGCAGGCGCACCAGTTCTACCAGCGGCTTTTCCAGGCCGCTCTTGCCGATGCGTTCTTCCAGGCCGAGCACGGCCTTGATGGCGGCAGGGTTGGCTTTGTAGAAGTCCAGACGTTGTTCCATGGTTTGCTCCTGTCTTGCGTTTTGCGCCATCGGTGTGCAGGCGCGACAGGAACAAGAATAGGACGGCGACTGGCTATGCAAAATAGCCAGTTTTCTCTAATTTGAGGTAACCAGTGGCGGGCCGTCCGCTGCTAGTGTGCCGGCCAGCTTTTCCATGCCGGCGTGGATGTCCGCCGCGCTGATGCCACCGTAGCCAAACAGGATGCCAGGCGCCGGCGCCTGCCCGCCGTACATGCCCGCAATGCCATACAGGCCGACTGATGCGGCGGCGGCGCGCGCGATCAGCGCGGTTTCGTCTTGCGGCATCCTCAGGTGGGCCACCATGTGGATGCCCGCGGCCGGCGCGTGGGGCGTGAACCACGGGCTCAACGGGCCCTGCAGGTGCGCAAGCAACGCGGCGCGGCGTGCGGCGTACTCCTTGCGCATGCGCCGCAGGTGCTTGGCGAAGTGGCCATCGAGCATGAACTTGGCCAGCGCCGTCTGCGTCATGGTGCAACTGTGCCAGTCGCTGACCTGCTTGGCCCTGCGCACGGCTGTGCCCAGCGGCGCCGGGGGGATCACGTAGCCGATGCGCAACTCAGGGAAGATGGTCTTGGAGAAGGTGCCGACGTACGCCACCACCCCTGTCTTGTCCAGGCTCTTGAGCGACTCCATCGGGTGGCCCGTGAAGCGGTATTCGCCGTCGTAGTCGTCCTCCAGCACCAGCGCGCCACGGCGTTGCGCCCACTCGAGCAGCGCCACGCGCCGCTCCAGGCTCATCGCCATGCCCAGTGGAAACTGGTGGGACGGCGTGACGTAGACAATGCGCGCATTGTCCGGCAGGGCGTCCACGACCAACCCCTGCGCATCCACGGGGACATAAGCCACCTGCGCGCCCAGCGCGAGGAACGCGATGCGCGCGGGCGGATAGCCGGGATCCTCCACCGCCACCACGTCGCCGGGGCGGATGACCACCCGCGCCATCAGGTCGATCGCCTGCTGCGCGCCCTGCGTGATGATGACGTCTTGCCAGTTGCTTACCACGGCACGGCTGAACGCCAGGTAGCGCGACACCGCAAGCCGTAGTTCCTGCTCGCCGGCGGGATCCCGGTAGCTGCCACGCTCGCGGGCCTGCACGCGTAGCGCGTGGCTGACGCAGCTACGCCATTTGTCGAAGGGAAACATGCCCTTGTCGGTGACGCCGCCCACGAAGTCAAACGCCGGCGCGGCGCCGCGCGGCGTATGGGCAAGGGTGTCGGGCAGCGCTTCCCAGATCGAGCCGGAGCCGGCGCTGGGGGCGAGCGGTGACGGCGATGGCGCCAGGCCCGTCATCTCGTGCGCGACGAAGGTGCCGTCGCCGGCGCGGGAGCGCAGGTAGCCCTCGGCAATCAGCCGCTCGAACACATCGAGCGTGGTCTTGCGCGATACCCCGAGCTGCGTGGCAAGGCCGCGGGTCGACGGCAGTCTTTCGCCCGGCGCCAGCCGGCCATCGACGATGGCCGCCCGCAACTGTCGATAGAGTTGGCCGGCAAGGCCCTGCCGGCCGTGAAGGCTCAAATGGACATCCATCCCTTGATCTTTTGTTGGTGTTTACCCGGGCGCGGCACGATGCCAAAGGCTGAGGCTGAGGCTGAGGCTGGCAGGTGGGGAGAGCGCAGAGAGCGGGGAGCGTGGTCTCGTTCGGCGGGCATCGCCGGAAGCCTTAACCTTCCCGCCCGTCGGCCCGGCGCCGGGTCAGGTAGGGCGCGTACTTCAGCAGGTACAGCGCGAAGGCCGCCATCCAGAGCGCCGCCGCGCTGGCGATCCAGAAGGCTTTGTATTGCGGCAACAGCAGCGGCCCGATCACGCGCGCGACAGCAGCCAGGCCGATGCATGCGTAGGCGGCGCTCTCCACCGCACCCGCTTCCAGCTTGCGGCCGGTGTGGCCCAGCGCGGTGCGCGTGATCATCCCCAGGATGGCGCAGCCGATCGCGCCCACGGTGAGGGCGTGCAACGCCGTCGAGCGCTCGCCCCAGCCCAGGGCGGATGCCGCCAGCAGCACCAGGCCCAGCGGCAGGCAGGCATATGCCAGGTGAAGGATGGCGATCAAGGGCTTGCGCACCGTGCGCCACGAGCTCCAGCCGCCAAGCCGCAGCGCTTGCGCCAGCGCAGCCAGCAGCGCGATGGCCGCGGTAGCCATGCCGCGCGGCGCCAGCGTGCAGGCGATCATCGCGGCCAGCGTCAGCGCCACCACGCTGCGCTCTACCGGCGTCGAGCGCCGGATGCGTATGCCGGGCACGGTATTGGCGGTGAACATCGGGATCACCCGCCCGCCGATCACGGTAATGAAGATGACGACCAGGCCGATGCCGGCATCGGCACTTTGCAGCGCGATGTGCACGGCGCCTCTGTTCATCGCCAGGTGGAACACCACGTTCAGTGCCCACAGCAGGAACAGGGCGGCGGCAAGGCCGTAGTTGCGCGTGCTGCCGGCGCGCACCAGCACGCGCAGGAAGGCGGCGGCGCACAGCAGCAGGAAGGCGAGGTCCAGCAGGGCTGCGGCAGGGGCGGGCCCGGTCCACATCGCCACGCGCGCCGCGAGCCACACGGCGGCGAGACCACCCAGCAGCCAACCCTGCGGCGTCTGCTGTCCCGTCCAGTTCTTGCCGGCGGTAAACAAGAAACCAGCCACAACCGCGGCGGCAAAGCCAAACACCATTTCGTGCGCATGCCACAGCATGCCGCCGATGGCCGGCTGTGCGCCGGACCAGGGCCACCAGCCCAGGTAGATGGCTGCCCACACGCCGATGGCCACCACGGCGAAGCCCGCCGCCAGCAGATAGAAGGGCCGGAACGCGAGCGCAAGCACGGGGTGGCCGTGGTATCCGGCGCCGGTTGGCGCCCGGGTAGATGGCCGGGTTTGTGGCAGGGGCAGCATGACGCTTCTCGCAAGGGGGTGGATGAAACACGGATTGCCGTTGGCGCTTCTTGGCGTTTGTTGGCGTTTGCCGGTGTTTCCAGGTGTTTGTCTGTGCGCTTGCCAACAGAGCTCGCATATCGTGCGGCGCGGCAACCCGTGAACGATTCTATAAAACAAGCATTTCAAATGCAACATAAAATGCGGATGTGTCAACGGGGCGACGGGCGGCGCGGCGACGTGACAATTTGCCGCTAAGCCGCCCGCGGCCCCGGCTGCGCAAAGGCTGAGCCGCCGCGGTGCGTGCCCGCCCGCTGGTGGTTACCAGAAGAATCTGGAAAATGGCTATGGCGGCTTATCGATTTCCTACCTACTCTGCACGTGACGGGGCCTGTGACGTATCCGGGCAAGGCCATTCTTTGCCCGGGCGACGCCGCCCGCCAAACTGAGCTAAGTTGTGACGAGCATCTTGAAGAAGGCCTCGGGGGGAGGCCTTGGCCGCCGGCCGCCACCGGCACATCCGCAACAAAACCACCCAAAGGGTCGAGCGCTTGGCCAAGCTGGTGGCCTGGCGCGCGGCAATCGTCGCCACGCGCCCGATGCGGCAGCAACCGAAACGTCCCATGAGCACAATCGCCATCCTGCTATCTGCCTTCCTGCTCTCGGTGGTCGCGCTCGCGGCCTTTATCTGGAGCATGCAGAAGGGCTTGTTCGATACTTCGCCAGCCGCGGCCAACGTCATCTTCGAGCGCGGGGAGGCGGGGCAGCCGGAAGACCCTGCCGCGGACAAGCCGCATGGGACCGCTGGCGATGCCGCGTACGACACCTCGCGCGATATCGCTGACGAATCCTCGGCGCCCGTGGTCTTCCTGTTCATCTGCTGCGCCATGGTCTGGCTGGTGGTGGCGTCGCTGGCGGGGCTGACGGCTTCGGTCAAGTTGCACGAGCCCGACTTGCTGGCTTCGGTGCCGTGGCTGTCGTTCGGCCGCATCCGCACCATCCACCTGAACGCCGTGGCCTATGGCTGGGCGCCGATGGCCGGCTTGTCCATCGCGCTGTTCCTGCTGCCGCGCCTGCTCAAGACGCGCCTGGCCGGCGCGAAGTATGCTGTACTCGGCGCGGCCTTGTGGAACGCGGGGCTCATTGCCGGGCTGGGGAGCATCGCGGCCGGGATCTCGGACGGCCTGGAGTGGCTGGAGATCCCGTGGCAGGTCGACATCCTGCTCGTGGCCGGCGGTGCGCTGGTGGGCATGCCGCTGGTGCTCACGCTGGTGAGCCGCAAAGTGGATCACCTCTACGTCTCGGTCTGGTACATGGGCTGCGCGCTGTTCTGGTTCCCCGTGCTGTTCCTGGTGGCGAACATCCCCGGGCTGCACTTCGGCGTGGAGCAGGCCACCATGAACTGGTGGTTCGGCCATAACGTGCTCGGCTTGTTCTACACGCCGCTAGCGCTGGCTTCCATCTATTACTTCCTGCCCAAGATCATCGGCCAGCCCGTGCGTTCCTACGGCTTGTCCTTGCTGGGTTTCTGGGCGCTGGCGTTCTTCTATGGCCAGGTCGGCGGCCATCACCTGATCGGCGGGCCGGTGCCGGGCTGGCTGATTACCTTGTCCATCGTGCAGAGCATGATGATGCTGGTGCCCGTGATTGCGTTCTCGATCAACCAGCACCAGACCATGCGCGGCCATTTCCACCGGTTGATCGATTCGCCCACGCTGCGCTTCGTCACCTTCGGCGGCATGATGTACACGCTGAGCTCGGCGCAAGGCTCGTTCGAGGCGCTGCGCGCCGTCAACCGCGTGACCCATTTCACGCACTACACGGTGGCGCATGCGCATCTGGGACTGTACGGCTTTGTCAGCTTTGCGTTCTTTGGCGCCATCTACTTCATGGTGCCGCGCGTGACCGGCCGCGAGTGGCCGTACCGCTGGCTGATCTACGCGCACTTCTGGCTCGCGGTGGCCGGCATCGGCGTGTACTTCATCGGGCTGTCCATCGGCGGCACGCTGCAGGGCTATGCCATGCTCGATGCCAGCAAGCCCTTCATGGATTCCGTGGCCGTCACCATCCCTTACCTGAAAGCGCGCTCCGTCGGGGGCGGCATGATGCTGCTCGGCCATCTGTGCTTCGTCGCCAATTTTGTCTGCGCCATCCTTGGCCTGGGACCCAACCGGGACCGGCCTGCCTTGTTTCACCAAGGCCGCAAGCGGGCACTGGGAGCCTGAATCGTGAACAATGAAAAAGCCCTGCTGGCCGGCGGCATGACCATGCTCGCGCTGGCAACGAGCGCGCTGGTCGTGATCCCCTATCTGCAGCTCCGGGACGTCAAGCCCACCGAAGGCGTCAAGCCGTATTCCGCCGCGCAACTGCGCGGGCGCGAGGTCTATATCGCCAACGGCTGCGTCTATTGCCATTCGCAGCAGCCGCGCGATGCCTCGTTCGCGCCGGACGCCAAGCGTGGCTGGGGCCGGGTGTCGGTGGCGGGCGATTACTACTACGATCACCCACACCTGCTCGGCACCATGCGCACCGGGCCGGACCTGATGAACATCGGCGTGCGCCAGCCGAGTGCCGACTGGCACCTCGGCCACCTGTTCCAGCCGCGCGCCTACGTGCCCGGCAGCATCATGCCGAGCTATCCGTTCCTGTTCGACGTGAAGGACAAGGCGGACCCCGGCGACAAGGTGGTCAACCTGCCGGAGGCCTTCAATCCGCCGGGCAAGATCGTGGTGGCCTCGGCAACCGCGCTCGACCTGGTTTCGTACCTGCAATCGCTGAACCGCACCGGCGCCGTCCTGCCCGCGCCGCCCGCGGCCAAGGCCGCGCCGTAGCCCCCGGAGACACAGATGGACAGCCCATCGGAAAAGCGCCGGGCCGCCGCGGCCCGATCCCGCGAGAATGCGGACCCGCATGAAAACCGCGCACCCATGCCCAAGGTGGTGCTGGTGCTGGTGGTGGCCCTGGTAGCCTGGGGCTGCTGGTATATCGCCACCGCGCCCATCAACGCGCCGGCGGAACTGGGCGACCGCCGCACCTTGGCCGATCTCCAGGGCAGCGGCAAGGCCGCCGGCGGTGCCGTGGATGGCGCCGCCGTGTTCCAGGCGCGCTGCGTGGCTTGCCACCAGGCCACGGGGCAGGGCTTGCCGGGTGTGTTCCCGCCGCTGGCCGGCTCGGAGTGGGTCAACGGCAAGGACGCCAAGGTTGCCTCCATCGTGCTGCGCGGCATCACCGGCAAGCTGACGGTCAAGGGCGCCACGTACAACGGCGCCATGCCGGCATTCGCGGATCAGCTGAGCGATGCCGAGGTCGCGGCGGTGCTCACGCATGTGCGCAGCCAGTGGGGCAACACCTCGCCCGCGATCACGGAAGATATCGTCAAGGCGGCGCGCGCGCAGACCGCGGCCATGACCGCACCGTTCGACGGCGATGCCGCGCTTGGCGCGCCGGGTGGCTAGCATGCTGTCGCGCACTCGCCCGGCATGGCCGGCATCGGCCTTGTTGCTGGTGCTGGTGCTGGCCGTCGCGGGTTTGCGCTATCTCACCTTTGGCTTTACTGCCTGGACGCTGGACGACCGGCGCGAGACGCGCATCGCGCAAGGCGCGCTGGTGCTGCCGGCCATCGAGACGCGCAATCAAGCGGGCGAGCCCGCGCGGCTGTTCGGCGCGGGGCGGGAGCAGGGCGCGCAGTTCTTCCTGGTGGATTTCATCTACACGCGCTGCCTGAGCGTGTGCCGCGCGCTCGGCTCAGAGTTCGAGCAATTGCAGGGCCGCATCCGTGCCGACGGGCTGGACGGCCGCATTGGCCTGGTATCCCTATCCTTCGACCCCGCCGGCGACGACACCGCCAGCCTTGCCGCATATGCCAGGGCGCATCATGCACAACTGCCCGGCTGGCAGGTGGCCGCGCCCGTCGCCGCGCCCGCCATGCAGGCGCTGCTGCGCGACGCGGATGTCATCGCTATCCCGGATGGGCTCGGCGGCTTCGAGCACAACGGCGGCGTGCACGTGGCCGACGCCCATGGCCGGGTGCTGGCCGTCTACGCGCTGGCCGGCTACCAGCAGGCCTACGACTTCGCGCGCAGGCATCTGCCATGAATCCGCAATCCGCCGTGCAGCAACCGTGTCCCCACCATTGGCCGGCGCGCCGGGCCGGTCTTGCCGGCGGGCTGGCGGTGCTAGCCGTGACGCTGTGCGTGCCGCGTGTGCATGCCTTGCTGGAGGGCTCGATGACGCTGCAGATGCTGGTGCTGCTGCCGGGCCTGTTCTGCGCGGGCTGCGCGCTGCCCTGGCTGATCTCGGACGCGCGGCGCGAGCGAATCACGGCGTTGCGGCCCTACGCACCGAGCCTGCTGGCGTTCGCCTTGCTGGCCTACGGCGCATGGATGCTTCCCGTCGCGCTGGATCTCAGCCGGCTGGAATTTCCGACCCTGGTGGCCAAGTACGCGCTGGTGGTGGCAGCGGGCATCGCCGCGCATTTCGGCTTCAAGGTGAGCGCCTGGCCGCTGGTGTTGTTCTTCGGCGGAAACTACATATGGATGGGCTTGACCTTCGGGATGCTGTTCATCGATAGCGAGACGCGCCTTTGCGCCAGCTACCTGCTGGCCGACCAGCGCATCGCGGGCGTGGGCCTGGTGATCTATTCGGGCCTGCTGGGCATCTGGTTGCTGCTATGGGCCGCCGGGAAGGCAGAGCAGCCGCACGGGACGGCGGGGGCAAGGCGGCAGGAAGGCAAGTAGGCAAGCAGGCAAGTAGGCAAGCAGGCAGGCCGGTTTGCCCCCCATTCATGCAAGCTCCCGCCCGCCTTCAATGCGCGGCCGCACCAGCGGCAGCATTGCCGCCCTTGGCCGGCTTGGTGAACCAGATCAGCGGAATGATCACGATGAAGATCACGCCCGAGATCCAGAAGATATCGTTCAACCCAAGCATGGCGGCTTGCGTGGTGAGGTTGCGTTCGAAAAACGCCATCGCCTGGTCATGGCTGAAGCCAGCCGTGGCTTGCAAGGCTTCCAGCGCGTGCACAAAGGCCGGGTTGTGCTGGCTGGCCTGCTCCGCGAGTTGCGAGTGATGCAGGACATTGCGGTCGTTCCAGGCCGTGCTGGCCAGCGACGTCCCTACCGCGCCGGTGAACACGCGCACAAAATTCGACAGGCCCGCGGCGGCCGGGATCTTGTCCGGCGACAGCCCCGACAGGATGATCGCGGTCAGTGGCACGAAGAACAGCGCGGTGGGGATGCCTTGCAACAACGTGGGCAACACCAGCGTCCAGGTGTCCACGGTGGTGGTGTAGCCCGAGCGCATGAAGAACACGGCGGCGAAGCCGGCAAAGGCCAGGGTCGCCAGCACCCGCGCATCGGAGCGCGGCATGATCTTGCCCAGCGCCGGCGCCAGTATCACGGCGAAGATGCCCAGCGGAGCGGTCACCAGGCCGGCGTTCACGGCCGGGTAGCCAAGGTACTGCTGCATCCATTGCGGCAGCAGGACCAGATTGGCGAAGAATACGCCGTAGGCTACCGAGATCGCCACGGTGCCGCCCAGGAAGTTGCGCCCGGCGAACAGCCTGAGATCGACAATCGGATGTTCCTCGGTCAGCTCCCAGATCACGAAGAAGATAAAGCTGATCAACGCAACGACACCCAGGCCCACGATCAGCGACGAATGGAACCAGTCGAGATCCTTGCCCTTGTCGAGCATGATCTGCAGCGCTGCCACCCAGGTGATGAGCGAAGCCAGGCCAACCTTGTCGATCGGCAGTGCGCGCTTCGGTGTTTCACGCGAGCGGTAGATGATCCAGGTGACGGCGGCAGCGAACAGGCCTACGGGAATGTTGATGTAGAAGATCCAGGACCAGGAGTAGCGGTCGGTCATCCAGCCGCCCAGCGCCGGGCCGGCAATCGGGCCCACGGTAGCCGTCATGGCCCACAGCGCCAGCGCCGTGGAACTGCGTTGCCTGGGATACGAGCCAAGCAGGATGGCCTGCGAGAGCGGAATCAGCGGGCCGGCCACGGCGCCTTGCAGCACGCGCGCGGCCAGCAGGATCGGCAGGGTGGGCGCAATGCCGCACAGCCAGGATGACAGCACGAACAACAGGATGGCGCCGACGAACAGGCGGATTTGCCCGATGCGCTGGGTCAGCCAGCCTGTGAGCGGGATCGATACCGCGTTGGCGGCGGCGAACAGCGTGATGACCCACGTGCCTTCGTCCACCGACACGCCGAGGTTGCCGGAGATGGTGGGTATGGCCACGTTGGCGATCGACGAGTCGAGCACGTTCATGAAGGTGGCGAGCGCTACCGCGAAGGTGGCTAGCACCAGCTTGCCGCCGGCAAGCGGCGGGGGCTGGAGCGGTTCGGCTGTGTTGGCGTTTTCCATGGTGAACTCGACGGGTCTCCGGCTGGTGCCGGCCGGCTTTCGCCGGATTTGATTGCTATTTAAAAATCTGAGTTATCAGATAAATGGCGAAGAAAAATCCTGGCAAGGCATTACAGGACAGCACCCTTGGCCGGTTTTTCCGCTGTCTTCGCGGCAACGGCGGCAATCGCGGTGGCCTGTGCGCCCTGGCCCGATGTGCCCGAAGTGCTGTTCAGCGCGATGATGCGAGCGATTTCAGCGTCGGCTTGCTCCCCATAGCCACGGTAGACATTGGTGCTGTAGGTGGTTTTCTTGACCGCGCCGAGTTGCGCGCCGCTGCGGTCCCGGGTGTCCACCTCGGCCTGCATCGACAAGCCGATCTGCAGCGGGTGGGCACGCAGCTCCGCGGGGTCGAGTTCGATGCGGGCGGGCAGGCGTTGCACCACCTTGATCCAGTTGCCGGTGGCGTTTTGCGCGGGCAGGGCCGAGAACGCGCTGCCGGTGCCGGCCGAGAAGCCCACCACGCGGCCGTGGTAGCGCACGCTGCTGCCGTACACGTCCGCGCGCAGCTCGACCGGCTGGCCGATTCGCATATGCTGTAGCTGCACTTCCTTGAAGTTTGCGTCCACCCAGACGCCGTCCAGCGGGACGATGGCCATCATCGGCGCGCCCGGGGCTACGCGCTGGCCGACCTGCACCGAGCGGCGCGCCACATAGCCCGTGACCGGCGCCGGCAGTGTGTTGCGGGCCAGGGCGAGGTGCGCATCGCGCAGCTTGGCGGCGGCGGCCTGCACGGCAGGATGCTCGGCGACCGTGGTGTGGTCGGTCATGGTGCGGTTGGACGCAAGTTGCTGGCGGGCGGCTTCGAGCGCGGCCTCGGCGGTCTTGACCGCGTCGCGGGCGTGGGCCACGTCTTCCGCGGACACGGCCCCGGTTTCCGTCACCTGGCTGCGGCGCTGGAAGTCGTCGCGGGCCTTGGCCAGGTCAGCCTGGCGCTGCAGGATCGCGGCCTGGTAGACGTTGTTGTTGACGTAGAGGGCGCTGACCTGGCGCACCGTTTGCGCGAGTTGTGCCTGGGCGTTGCCCAGCGCGACCTGCGCATCGGCCGGGTCGAGATTGACCACGGCTTCGCCGGCCTGCACGATCTGCGTGTCGTCGGCGTTGACGCTGATCACGGTGCCGCTGACCTGCGGCGTGAGCTGCACGAGGTTGCCGTTGACATAGGCGTCGTCGGTGTCTTCGTGGTGCACGGCGTAGGTGAAATAGTAGCCAGCGTAGCCGCCGGCGGCAATCAGGCCGGCCAGGCCCAGCGTGGCGAGCAGGCGCTTGCGGGTGGCCATCTTGCTGGCGGGGGCGGTGCTGCTGCTGTCGGCAGCGGATTCGGTCTGGGTAGCTTCGGTCATTTTGATCACCTCGGTAGCGGTATCGGTGGCGTTATCGGTGGCGTTGGTGGCGTCGAGCGGTTATTGCGGCGATTGCGGCTGTTCGGGAGCGCCCGCCACGCCGGACGTATCCGTGTAGCCGCCGCCAAGAGACGCCGCCAGCGCGATCTGGCGGTCGCGGCGCGTCATGCGCAGCTGGGCCACGGCCTGGGTGCTGGCCAGCGCGCTGGTCTCGGCGTTCAGCACGGTGAGCTGGGTCGTCAGGCCCTGGCGATATTGCGCAAGGGCCAGGTCGCGGGCACGGCGGCTGTTTTGCTCGGCGCGCAGTGCATCGACCAGTTGCGCATCGATCGTGCGGATCTGGGCCAGTTGCGTCGCCACGTCGGTCAGGGCGCCGATCAGCGTCTGGTTGTAGTTCGCCACCGCCATGTCGAATTGCGCGTAGCGGCCCTTCAACTGCGCGCGCAGCGCGCCGGCATCGAAGATCGGCAAGTGGATGGCCGGGCCGGCGCTGGCGGTGCGGCTGGCGGCGGTGAGAAAGCGGCCAAAGCCGAAGGCATCCAGGCCAATCGCGGCGCTCAGGTTGATGTCGGGGTAGAAGCCGGCCTTGGCCCCCTTGATGTCGTGGGTGCTGGCATCCACGCGCCACCGCGCGGCAACGATGTCGGGGCGGCGCGAGACCAGGTCGGCCGGGAGGTTGTCCGGCAGGCGCACCGTATCGCCGGGGCTGAGCGTGGGCCGCGCGAGGGCCAGAGCGCGGTCCGGGCCGCGGCCGAGCAGGGCGCCCAGCTGGTAGCGGGCATTGA
Source organism: Cupriavidus sp. MPR-AND1C (assembly GCF_058809705.1). NCBI lineage: Bacteria > Pseudomonadati > Pseudomonadota > Betaproteobacteria > Burkholderiales > Burkholderiaceae > Cupriavidus > Cupriavidus sp. MPR-AND1C. The sequence continues at coordinate 100,411 of NZ_JBXASU010000018.1, forward strand.
GGATGGCGCCGTTGAGCGCCGTGACTGTCGCGTTGCTGGCGTCGAGGTTGGCGTCGGCGGTGCGCTGTTCCACTTCGGTGTCCAGGCCGGAGGCGGCGCGGGCGTGGGTGATGCGGGCCAGCGCGCCGCGCTGCCTGACTTCGTCCTGGGCGATGTCGAGCAGGGCGTACAGGCGGGCCAGTTCGTTATAGGCGCGGGCCACGGCCGAGCTGACGGACAGGCGCACCTGTTCCGATTCGGCCTCGGCGGCGCGGCGGGCCGAGACCGATGCGGCCAGCGCCTCGCGGTTCTTGCCCCACAGGTCGAGTTCATACGTGGCGCTGATCACGCCACGGTTTTCGGTCTGCCAGGAACCCGCGACGGGCGGAGGGACCATGGCCGTGGCCGAGTACTGCTGGCGGGTCAAGGCGTAACCGGCATCCACACGCGGCAAGGTGTTGGCATTGGCGCCTTCGCTGTAGGCCGCGGCGGCGGCCAGGCGAGCCTTGGCCATGTCGACCGACGGGCTGCCTTCGAGCGCCTCGGCAATCAGCGCGCGCAGCTGCGCGTCGCCGAACTGGGCGGCCCAGTCCGCCGCGGGCCAGCGGCCTTGCTCGGCGGGCAGGCTGGCGGTCGCCTCCAGCGTGGTGGGGTCGGTGATGTGCTTGTCGCTGGAGATGCCCGCGTAGCTGGCGCAGCCGGCCAGCCAGGCGCTGAGCAGCAGGGGCAGGACCTTGGCGGAGCGCAGGGCGCGGCCGGTCGCTCGAGAAATCTGCGTTTTCATTTTCTGATTTGTCAGATAAATGGTTAAAAAATAAGGCGCGCTCAGGCGGCGGAGAATTTGTCGAGCAGGCGCAACAATTCGTTGAACTCGCTCTTGCTGAAATTCTTGAGGCGCGCATTGAGCACCTCGGGGGCGATCTCCGGGATCTGGTCGGCAACGCTGTGGCCCTTGGCGGTGAGTTCCAGGTTCACCACGCGGCGGTCATCCACGCTGCGCGAGCGGGTCAGGAGGCCCTTGTGCTCCAGCTTGTCGAGGATGCGGGTCATCAGGCCGGTGTCGATCACCAGCAGCTTGCTCAGCTCGAACGGGGTCGTGGCCGTGCCGTGCGACAGCGACAGCAGGATGCCCATCTGCTGGGCGGTGATATCCAGGTCCTTCAGGGCCGCGTCCATCTCCATCAGCACGAGATTGCGGGCCTTGTTGAGATAAAAACCGACGCTCTCCGTCAGGTTGAAAGTCCCTTTCGTGTAGTGCTTCATGGCTACCTCCTGTCTTCCGTCTGCTGGCTGGATAGTATTTGATAAGTCAGATAAATTCAAGGTCAGAATCTACATTCTTTAGCGCGTGCGCAAAGGGCGGTCAACAGGTCCCGAATGTGCCGCTTGCCGGCGTGGATGGCTACGCGTTCACCCCGCGGCTGGCGAAATACCGGGCCGGAGAATCGCCAAAGGCACGGCGGAACATGGCGATGAAGTTGCTTGGCGTGGCGTAGCCCAGCGCCGGCGCAACTTCGCCCACGGCCTCGCCGCGAGCTAGCCGCTCCAGCGCCAGCCTGGCGTCGCAGCGCGGGACAGAGGTGTTGCTGGGCGCCAGCGGCCGCAAGCGTAGCGGGTCCTGGCCGGCTAGGCGTGGAGATCGGGGAAGGGGGCGACGTGACCTTGCGCACACAGACATACCCAGCGCGGCCAAGCGAAGGGGCCGCGCGCGGTTGCCGCTGCAAAGATCCGAACCCGGGGCGCTATTGCCCGGGAGTCAGCATGGCCACGCGGCGGCGCGGCACATGGGTGGCCGCGCCTTTTGGCTGCACACTACTTCGATTTCGCGCCGTCCGTGTACGGGTCGGCCTTGCCGGCCTTGGCGCCATCCGTATAAGGATCGGCCTTGCCGGCCTTGGCCCCGTCCGTGTAGGGATCGGGCTTGCCTTGCGCGGCATTCAGGTCCATTTGCGTGGATTGCTTCGCGCCATCCGTGTACGGATCGAACTTGCCGGTTTTCGCCCCATCCGTATAGGGATCGGCCTTGCCGGCCTTGGCCCCGTCGGTGTATGGGTCGAACTTCTTCTGCTGGCCATAGCTCAAGCCTGAAGCCGTTGCGGCGGCGACAAGTAACGTCAACGTGAGTACTCTGCGCATCTCTTGCTCCGGTGGTAAGGAGGTGGTCGCCTGTGGTTCAGCGAGGGTGCGCCCGGTCACAGGCCGGCCGGAATAGCTGGCATCTGCGCCACGCCAGGCAAGCTGGGGCGGCAACCTCGGTGGGCCAGCGGGGCACGCAAGTGAAGGCTGGCCGGGGTGCATGCGTGCTCGCCCCCGTCTGCCTATGCTGCGTCCCGCACAGTTCATCCTAGGAGTGAATCCGGGGAGGCCGTAGTAAAACGTTGTAAATCCTTGTTGCGCTCTTTTCCTTTCGGCCGCGCCCTGTCCCGGAGCGTGAACGGTGTGCAGCGGCCGGTGCATTCCCCCCGATTTTCCTGGTTTTCCCCGGCTTTTCTTCGCGCTTTCTTCGCGCTTTCTTCGCGCGTCTTGCCACGTCTCATGTGCGCTTCGCGCGGTATCTTGAGCTTCTGGCATCCGATCTGAAAAACCCCTTGACTATCTATCTACCAGTAGATAATATTCAGCACATGGAAGCCGCTGCTCCGCCCCAGCAAGAAAGCTGAAG